>NZ_JYDG01000044.1:0-22867 GCF_003263545.1 Rahnella sp. AN3-3W3 | reverse complement strand
GGTCGCGAACGAACCCTGGGATCCGAGTGTAAAATCGCTGGTCGCTTTTCCGCAACTGCTGGCGCTGCTGGGTGAAGATCCGGCATGGGTACAGAATCTGGGGAACGCGTTTCTGGCGCAACCGGATGACGTGATGAACACTGTGCAGAAATTTCGCGAAGTGGCGCAAAAGAGCGGGGCGCTGAAAAGCACGCCGCAGCAGACGGTGACCGTTAAACCGAAACCGGCTTCAACAACGGTGGTGAAAAGTGCGCCGGCGCAGCAAACCATTGTGATTGAATCTGCGGATCCGCAGGTAGTGTATGTGCCGAGTTACAACCCGAATGTGGTTTACGGTGCCTGGCCGACACCGGCCTATCCGCCGGTATATCTGCCACCGCCTCCGGGACAACAGTTTGTGAACGGCATGGCATCGGGGATCGGATTTGGTGTCGGCGTGGCAGCGACGTATGCGATCTTTGGCAGCATCGACTGGGATGACGATCATCATCACGACGATCACCACGATGACGGGCATCACGGCGGTTCGCAGAATAATTACGTCAATGTGAACGTTAATAATTACAACCGTATCTCCGGCAACAACAACAACGGGCTAAATCATCCGGGCGCATCGAATACCGCAGGCTGGCAGCATAATCCGGCCTACAACGCCGGTTTGCCGAACCGCACTGCGAACCTCAACGGGGCGACGCAAAACCGCGCACTGAATAACGCGGCGCAGCGTAATAACTATCGTGGTTTCGACAACAACACGCGCGGTATCAGCAACAATAATGCCGTCGGACGCAACGGCGGCGGTGTGCAGAATCAGAATCTGGATCAGCGCCGTCAGCAGGCCGCGTCGGTGATGAATCAGCATCAGAACACTCCGCAGAAGCAGGTGCATACACAGCAGCGAAACCTGCCGCGTTCAGCCCCCGCAGCCAGTGCCGCAGAACGTGCCGGTACACACAATGTCACGGGGCATCAGTTGCCTCAGCATCAGCAGTCGTTGTCTCAGCACAATACGAACCGCCAGCCGTCGCAGCAATTGAATCAGCATCAGCGACAGAATCTGAATGCATCACACAGCACAGCATTCAGTGGCAATTCCAGTCGTAGTCCGTCGTGGCAACAGCAGCAATCGCGGGGTAATCAGAGCCGCGAACATATGCAGAACTTCCAGCGGTCACGCCCTGCGAATGCAGAGCCAGCTCATTTACACCGTCGCTAGACTGACGAGGAAAGGTAATGAAGAGATTGCGTAATATTTTGATTTCCGCAGGCCTGCTGTTACTGCCCTTAACGGGTTTCGCGCAGCAGACATTTACCAGCCCTGAGCTGGCCGCGCAGGCGCTGGTCAAAGCCATTGAGGCACACGATGATGCGTCACTTGAACAACTTCTCGGTAATGACTGGCAAGTCTATCTGCCGCCAAAAGGTGTGGATCCGGATGAGGTTGCTCGCTTTCTGCGGGACTGGAATATCAGTCACAAGATTGCCGAACAAGGTGATATTGCTCACCTGAATGTCGGTCCGGAGAACTGGCAGTTGCCGATCCCGATGAAACACACGGCGCAGGGCTGGTCATTTGATATGGCCGCTGGTGCTGCTGAAATTGAAACCCGTACGATTGGTCGCAATGAGCTTTCTGCCATTCAGGTGGTGTCAGCGTATGCGGATGCCCAGCACGAGTATCAGCAGATTACCGGGCAATATGCCCAGCGCTTTGTCAGCACTGAAGGACAACACGATGGCCTTTACTGGCCGGTGAAAGAGGGCGAAGCGCCAAGTCCGCTGGGGCCAGCCTTTGGTGATGCGAAGGCGGGGTCTGCTTATCACGGCTATTACTATCGCATTCTGACGTCGCAGGGTGCGAATGCCAGCGGCGGTGCCTTGAGTTATATCGAAAATGGCAAGATGACCAAAGGTTTTGCGCTGATCGCCTGGCCGGCGGCGTACGGTCATACCGGTGTCACCAGTTTTATGATCAATCAGCAGGGCGAGGTGTATCAGCAGGATTTAGGCGAGAATACTGATGCCGCGGCAAAAGCGATCACGACATTTGACCCCGATGCTAAATGGCAGAAAGTGGACGACGGCGAATAGCGGAAATATGTGAATGAAAAAGCCCCGGCATGAAAGTGACGGGGCTTTTTTTTAGGCGACAGCGTATTTAGAAAGCGACGACGACTTTGCCCTGCATATGGCCGTCGAGCACTTTAGCGTGGGCCGCTTCGATGCTTTCCACGGTCAGACCTTGAAGGGTTTCGCTCAGTGTGGTTTGTACTTTGCCTTCATCTACCAGCGCGGCGACTTGTTTGAGGATCTCGCCCTGTTCGGCAATATCCGGTGTGGTGAACATGCTGCGGGTATACATCAGTTCCCAGTGCAGTGCGGCGCTTTTCAGTTTCAGCTTGTTCATGTCCAGCGGATGTTCGTTTTCAACGATGGTACAGATGTGGCCCATCGGTGCGATCAGGTCAGAAATGGCTTCCCAGTGGCCGTCGGTGTCGTTCAGACACAGAATAAAATCCACCTGTTTGATATCGTGCTTCGCCAGTTCACCTTTCAGATCTTTGTAATTCACAGTCAGATCCGCACCGCGATCCAGACACCATTGTGCCGATGCCGGACGGGAGGCCGTTGCGATCACTTTTACTTTGCTGCGCAGTGACGCGAACGGGATCGCCAGTGATCCGACGCCACCGGCACCGCCGATGATCAGCAGGGTTTTATCCGCAGAGGCATCCTGAATTTTCAGATGCTCGAACAGTGCTTCCCATGCGGTCAGCGTGGTCAGTGGCATGGCAGCGGCTTGTACCCAGTCCAGGTTTTTCGGTTTGACGGACACAATACGTGAGTCGATCAGCTGTTCTGTCGCATTGCTGCCGGAACGGGTGATATCCCCGGCGTACCAGACTTCATCACCCGCTTTGAAATTTTTCACTGCGCTGCCGACGGATTTGACGATACCGCTGGCATCCCAGCCCAGTACTTTTGGTGCATCCAGACCGCTTTTCTGCACGCCTTTGTGCACTTTGGTATCGACCGGATTGATCGACACCGCTTTCACTTCCACCAGCAGGTCGTAATCTTTCGCGACAGGCTGTGGTAATTCAACAGCGATAAAGTGAGCCGGGTCTTTTGGATTTACTGCGATTGCTTTAATGGTCATGTTTTCTGCCTCCGTTAGGTATACAGACAGTCTAGTCGTCATGACGTAAGCTGATAAGATGGACAATAACTAACAAAGTGTTCGGCTGAGGTGAACAATCATGTTTAAACAGTTGCAGGATATGGCGCTCTTTGCGCTGGTGGCGGAATGCGGCAGCTTCACGCAGGCTGCCAGCCGGGCCGGATTACCCAAATCCAGCGTCAGTCAGCGTATCAGTCAGCTGGAGAAATCCATCGGCCTGCGGTTGCTGAACCGCACGACGCGGCAGCTGAACCTGACCTTTGCCGGAGAACGCTATCTGATACACTGTCAGGAGATGATGCAGGCCAGCGAACGGGCTGAACTGGCCATCCGCCGTTTGCGCGATAACCCGAGCGGACGTTTGCGGATCACCAGTCCCGCCGGTCTGGGGGCAACGTTGCTGGCACGGGTGAATGTTGAATTTCAGAAACGCTATCCCGATGTGTCGCTGGAAGTGTCAGTGTCCGATGCGATGGTGGATCTGGTGCAGGAAGGTTTTGATATCGCGCTGCGTACCGGTAAACCGCAGGATTCCTCGCTGATTGGTCGTGAACTGGGGCACAGTCCGCGTTATCTGCTGGCGTCACCGGCGTATCTGGCGCAGCATCCGGCGATTGAAACGCCGCAACAGCTTGCATCACATCACTGCATTGCGCACCGGGCCTGGTCGGAATGGGTGTTGCATCATGGCGAAACCTATCACCGCTGGCTGTTGCCTTCCGCGCATACTACCGACAATCTGCTGTATGCGCGGGAATGCGCGCTGGCGGGCGCAGGCATCACGCTGTTACCGGCCTTTTTATGTCACGGCGAAGTGGCCAATGGCACGCTGGTGCGCGTGTTGCCAGAATGGGAAGCCGAGGGCAATGATCTGTATCTGGTCTATCCGGGGCGGAAACTGAATTCGCCGGCGCTGGCCTGTTTCATTGCGTTTATGCTGGAAGAGTATGGTTTTGCGAAGAGCTACAGCGAGGCGCTGGCGGGATAAATTTCAGGGAATGACAGCCATAAAAAAGGCCCGTTTCCGGGCCTTAGCGATTTTATAAAGACGATTACTTGATCATCTTTTTGTACTTGATGCGCTTCGGCTCTAACGCTTCGGCACCTAAAGTACGTTTTTTGTATTCTTCGTATTCGGTGAAGTTACCTTCGAAGAATTCGACTTTACCTTCATCCTGATAATCGAGGATGTGGGTCGCGATACGGTCGAGGAACCAGCGGTCATGGGAAATGACCATTGCGCAGCCCGGGAACTCCAGTAAGGCGTTTTCCAGTGCGCGCAGGGTTTCGATGTCGAGGTCGTTGGTCGGTTCATCGAGCAGCAACATGTTACCGCCAACCTGCAGCAGTTTTGCCAGATGCAGACGGCCACGCTCACCACCGGACAACTCGCCTACGCGTTTGCCCTGATCGACACCTTTGAAGTTGAAGCGGCCGACGTAAGCACGGCTTGGCATTTCAGTGGTGCCGATGCGCATGATGTCCTGACCACCGGATACTTCTTCCCACACGGTTTTGCTGTTGTCCATCGAATCACGGAACTGATCCACAGACGCCAGTTTCACGGTGTCGCCCAGCTCGATAGTGCCGCCGTTGGCTTCTTCCTGACCCGACATCATGCGGAACAGGGTTGATTTACCGGCGCCGTTCGGGCCGATAATGCCAACGATAGCGCCTTTCGGCACGGAGAAGGACAGGTCGTCGATCAGAACGCGATCACCATAAGACTTGCTCAGGTTTTTCACTTCGACAACTTTGTCGCCCAGGCGTGGACCTGGTGGAATGAACAGTTCGTTGGTTTCGTTACGTTTCTGGTATTCGGTGTTGTTCAGCTCTTCAAAGCGTGCCAGACGTGCCTTGCCTTTAGACTGACGGCCTTTTGCACCCTGACGAACCCACTCAAGCTCTTTCTCAATAGACTTACGACGGGCCGCTTCAGAAGAAGCTTCCTGCGCCAGACGTTCATCTTTTTGTTCCAGCCAGGTGGAGTAGTTACCTTCCCACGGAATACCTTCACCGCGGTCAAGCTCAAGGATCCAACCGGCAACGTTATCGAGGAAGTAACGGTCATGGGTAATCGCCACAACGGTACCTTCGAAGTCGTGCAGGAAGCGTTCCAGCCATGCCACGGATTCTGCATCCAGGTGGTTGGTCGGTTCGTCGAGAAGCAGCATGTCTGGTTTTTCCAGCAGCAGGCGGCACAGTGCCACACGGCGGCGTTCACCACCGGACAGCGTGGCGACTTTTGCATCCCAGTCTGGCAGACGCAGTGCATCAGCAGCACGTTCAAGCTGGCTGTTCAGGTTATGGCCATCATGTGCCTGAATGATCTCTTCCAGTCTGCCCTGTTCAGCGGCCAGTTTGTCGAAATCAGCTTCCGGCTCTGCGTACAGCGCATAGACTTCATCAAGACGTTTTAACGCGCCGACGACTTCAGAAACGGCTTCTTCCACGGACTCACGCACGGTGTGTTCCATGTTTAGCTGAGGTTCCTGCGGCAGATAACCGATTTTCAGATCAGGCTGCGGACGTGCTTCACCTTCGATGTCGGTATCGATACCGGCCATGATGCGCAGCAGGGTGGATTTACCTGAACCGTTCAGACCCAGAACACCGATTTTGGCACCAGGGAAGAAACTCAGGGAGATGTTCTTAAGAATATGACGCTTCGGCGGAACAACTTTGCCGAGGCGATGCATGGAATATACGTATTGAGCCACGTTGTTTTGAGCCTCTTTCTGCGGGCCGCGCGCTTTCTGCGAAGGGCAGGCGCTGCGGCATAGTAAGCAGCCCCGCCTGACTGCGGCATGACTGATAAGGGTTCCGACTGCGAAGTTTAACGTGTTTCAGTCGTGTACCCAACCATCAGGTTCACAGTAAGGCAAGAATGTTGCCGGCTGCGGACAGGAGAGGAGGCTTTCAGCCGAAAGGGATAGTGAACTCATCCGGTTCACTCGCCGGACGTAATGGCTGGACGCGCCCCACAAACATGCCGGAAGTCAGGATGTCGGTGAGCTTAACAACATGATATATCGCCTGTTTATTTTGCGTCTTCACCTTACGTTTGATATTGCCTTTGTGCGAAGCCACGGTTTTCTGTTTGATATTGAGATGTTCGGAAATGATTTGCGTATTCAGTCCTGACATCCACATTTTTAGAATGCTCGATTCCGTCCGGCTCAGGCTGACCGGCGTAAGATCCAGCGATTGTTCCGTTTCACCCGCACGCGAGAGCTGCAGGTTGTGGGCGATCAGCTGATAAATCGTGGTCGTCCTGACAGATTTCGACAAAATGATGATGTTTTTGCGGATCGGCACATAGTTCTGATAATTGAGATTCTCTCTGGAGATAAAGACAAAGAAAAGCGTGCCGGGATGCGCGTCGATCACCGCCCTGAGGGCGTGACCGGAAGGCGCATCAGACGTAAAACAATCTTCATTCACAAAGATGATTTCAGGCGTCAGGGAATTGCATGTGGCTTGCAGTTCGTTGATGTCCTTGAGCGAAAGAATATCTTTCTGGTGTTGTCCGTTAAGTTGCAAGAGCGAATGCAATGCCAGCTGTGTGTAAAAACACTTATCTACAATGAGCGATGACATTGGGTTTACCTGTTTTTGGCCTCTGTATGACTGCAGTGCAGAGAAGCTCGTTTTTATAAAAGTGACCCTACAGCGATAGGGCGTTCCCGTGAAAGTTGCCGGTCGCCGGCAAAACTAACATTGCTGTGTAAAGGGATACCCCTGGCGAGAGTAATAAAGCGGTAAGAGATTGATGTAAATCAGCAGAATGGGTTTTGGAACGTTTTGTGAGATCTTTGAGACGAATTGAGAGCGGAAAAGAGTAAAGTTTCAGAATTGTGACGTTTTTTATCGTAAAACGCCGGGCTACAGAAGGTAACCCGGCATAAGGATAAATCGTCAGACTTTCTTGCGGATGAAGCGGTTAACCAGCCATTTCTCGATTTCGACAATCACGAAGATCATCGCACCGACCACCAGCGTGATGCCCCAGAATTTCAGCGGCATCGGCACGGTGCCGAACAACTGGTTCATGACTGGCAGATAAATCAGCGCCAGTTGCAGCACCAGTAATACGCCGGAAACAATCCACAATCCTTTGTTAACGAACACTTCGCGGGTCAGCGGGAAGCGGTCCATCACGCGGCAGTTAAACATATACACCCACTGCGCGGTAACCAGCGTCTGTAACAGCACGGTGCGGATTAAATCGCTGCTGTAGCCGCGCGGCTGCATCCAGGCTTCAAGAACGAAGGCGCTGCAGGCAATCAAAATACCGACGAAAGCGATACGCCAGACGGCATGCAGGTCCAGTACGTGCTGGCCTGGTGCGCGAGGACGGCGACGCATCATGCCTTTCTCACCCGGCTCGAAGGCCAGACCGAACGACAGCGTGGTGGAGGTCGCCATGTTCATCCATAAGATCTGCACCGGCGTCAGCGGGATCACCGCACCGGCCAGAATCGCCAGGATAATCAGCAGCCCCTGCGCGAGGTTAGTCGGCAGAATAAACAGAATCGTTTTCTTCAGGTTGTCGTAAACGCGACGTCCTTCTTTTACCGCACTGGCGATGGTCGCGAAGTTGTCATCGGTCAGAACCATGTCTGCGGCTTCTTTGGTGACTTCAGTGCCTTTGATACCCATTGCGATACCGACGTCGGCCTGTTTCAGCGCTGGCGCGTCATTCACGCCATCGCCGGTCATCCCGACTACTTCACCGTTTTCCTGCAAGGCTTTGACCAGACGCAATTTATGCTCAGGGCTGGTACGGGCGAAAATATCGTACTGGCTGGCAGCGACGGCCAGTTCAGCGTCATCCATATGCTCAAGCTGGTAACCGGTGATGGAGTCGCCGCTGTTGCCGATGCCTAACATTTTGCCGATAGCCATCGCGGTTTCCTGATGGTCACCGGTGATCATCTTCACGCGGATCCCGGCCTGCTGACACTGTGCAATCGCATCAATGGCTTCAGGGCGTGGCGGATCCATCATGGCGGCAATCCCGGTGAACACCAGTCCTTCCTGCAGGTGGTCATGGTTCAGGTCGCCTGCAATTTCCGGCTCATCTTTGACAGCCGCAGCTACCATGCGCAGACCCTGACGGGCATAGCGCGCCATCTCTTCTTCCCAGTATTCGCGGCGGAAAGGCTGGACGCCGTTTTCAGTCAGCTCAAGCTTCGCTAAGGAGAACAAAACATCCGGTGCGCCGGTCACAAACAACTGGGTTTTGCCGCCGATGCGCTGCAAGGTCGCCATGTATTTATGTTTGGAATCAAACGGGATTTTATCCAGAGATTCAACCTGACCGGTATGCAGACTGGCTTTCGCTGCCAGCACTTTCAGTGCGCCGGACGTCGGACCGCCGGTAATTCCCCAGTGGCCTCTGTCGTCCTGAATCAGCTGGCTGTCGTTACAGATATCCACGGCAGTGATGAAGGTGTTGAGCACCGGCATACTGATGACATCCACCTGGCGCTGCGTGTGGGCATCCACGATGCGGCCTTTCGGCTGGTAGCTTTCCCCTTCCACATCGTAAGCACGGTCTGCCAGAATCACCGCTTTCACAGTCATTTCATTCATGGTCAGCGTGCCGGTTTTATCCGAGCAAATGACGGTCATTGAGCCCAGCGTTTCGACGGTCGGCAGTTTGCGGATAATGGCATGATTACGCGCCATCGACTGCACGCCCAGCGACAGAATAATCGAGATAATTGCCGGTAAACCTTCCGGAACCGATGCGACAGCCAGACTGATCAGCGACAGCAGCAGTTCGCCCAGCGGCATATCACGCAGGATGAACGCGAATACAAACAGGAAAGCCATCATCAGCAGGATCAGCGCGAAGATGCCTTTACCCAGTTTGTCGATTTGCTGCAACAGCGGGGTACGCTGCGCTTTAATCGCTGACATCATCTGGCTGATATGGCCCAGCTCCGTGTCCTGACCGGTGGCATAAACCACACCGGTGGCGGTGCCGCCGCTGATCATGGTGCCGGAGAACAGCAAGTTGTGGCGATCGCCGATCATGACTTCATCGTCGATGACCTGAGCGTTTTTGATGACGACGGTGGATTCGCCGGTAAGGATCGCTTCTTCGACCTGCAGGTTATGCGCGCTGACGATACGGATGTCTGCCGGGATTTTGTCACCGGGACGCAGTTGCACGATATCGCCGGGCACCAGCTGGTCGGCATTAATGGTTTGAACTTGTCCGTCACGCATCACTACGGCCTGACTGGACAGCATGTTTTGAATACTTTTCAGTGATTTTTCGGCGCTGTTTTCCTGCAGAAAACCAATCAGCGCATTGATCACCGCTACGCCCAGGATGACAAAGGTATCGACCCAGTGGCCCATGGCACCGGTCACGACGGCGGCGGCGAGCAGGATGTAAATCAGGACATCATTGAAGTGCGCCAGAAAACGCATCAGGGCACTTTTGGATTGTTTTTCCGGTAATGCGTTCGGGCCATATTTATTCAGGCGCTCGCTGGCTTCCTGCCGCGTCAGGCCATTTTCGCCGGTTTCAAGGCGCTGCATAGCGTCGTTACTACTAATCTGATACCAGTTTTTGTTTTCTGCTGCGGCAGAGGAAGAAGGGCTGGCATTCGTTTTTACCGATGAAGTTGAATGAGTCATATACTTTTCCATAAGCGAAGAACTGGGCTGTTATTAATATTTCAATCCTGACGGCGAAATAGCGAATATCAATTAATCAATTTTACAATAGGGAGTAATCATAATTAATTGAGCGTAAATAAATTTGATCTGAGCCAATAAATACTTTTTGTAGCTAATTAAATAATAAAAATCATTAAAAAACAATGGCTTATGCGAGTTAGGAATTTGCGTATTATTCCCATTTTATTTAACGTTTGTTTAGGAAGTGGTTGTCTGGGTAAATTGATGTAAATAAAGCTGAGTTTTGTCAGTGTGGCTATTTAATTTCGAATTGTAAGGCTGCTATCTATTTGTAATTAACAGGTGAATACCCGTTAAATATCTGCGGGTATAATATTCGCTCAAATTATTCCTGCCGCGATATTCTGTGACAGAAAATAGATCTGCCGCCGTCTGGTAAGTGCCGGACGCTTGCACCACACTGTGTAAAGTTTGTGATGCTGTCTCCGCATCGCTTCAATTTTAAAAATGAATCGATTAGCGTAGTAGCTGTCTACACAATGCAGAACAGTTTCGGCACAACCCGCGAGGATAAAGGTAAGTATGGTCAAGGTGGACAAATGGCATTCTCTGGCACTGAGCGTGCTGCTGGTAACAGCATCGGGCGTGGCGAAAGCGGACTCGCTGGACGCACAGCGCCAGCACTATATGCAGATTAAACAGGCATGGGATAACAATCAGATGGACGTTGTCAGCCAGCTGATGCCGACGCTGGAAGACTATCCTCTTTATCCTTATCTGGAATACCGGCAGCTGACGCAGGAACTGGGTGACGCGACGCCGGCGCAGGTGAACGCATTTGTGAAAGCGAACCCGACATTGCCGCCTGCGCGTTCTTTGCCAGCCCGCTTTGTCAATGAACTGGCACGCCGTCAGGACTGGAACAGTTTGCTTTCATTCAGCCCGCAACCACCGAAACCGGTGGCGGCGCGCTGTAACTACTATTACGCCAAATGGGCGACCGGCGATCAGAAAACCGCGTTTGATGGTGCGAAAGATATCTGGCTGACCGGCACATCACTGCCGAATACCTGCGATAAATTGTTCTCAGTCTGGCAGGGCGCAGGCAATCAGACCGCGCTGACGACGCTGCAACGAATTGGTCTGGCGATGAAAGCGGGTAACACCAGTCTGGTCAGTTATCTGGCAAAGCAGTTGCCGCCGGATTATCAGACTATGCGCGATGCGCTTGTCGATCTGCAAAATAATCCCAATACACTCGAAAGCTTTGCGCGCAATGTCGGTCCGACTGATTTTACCCGTAACGCGACCAGCATTACCTTCGCGCGCATTGCCCGTGATGATTCCGAGAATGCCCGTTCGATGATCCCGGTGCTTGTGCGCTTGCAGAAGATGAGTGACAGCGACCGGCTCGAACTGGAAGAAGCCGTTGCCTGGCGTTATATGGGCAGCGACGCCACACCGGAACAGGCCGCCTGGCGCGATAACGTCATTTTGCGCAGCCATTCCACCACGCTTGTTGAGCGGCGTATCCGTATGGCACTGGCCGCGGGTGACCGTCAGGGGCTGAACCAGTGGCTGCAACGCTTGCCGTCGGATGCCCTGCAGGAAGATGAATGGCAGTACTGGCGTGCGTCAGTGATGATTGACAACGGTCAGCGCTCGCAGGGTGAAGCGATGCTGCGCACGTTAATGAAAGGCCGCGGATTCTATCCGATGGCAGCGGCGCAAAAGCTGAACGTGACTTATCCGATGCAGATTTCTGTCGCGGCTAAGCCAGATTCAAGTATTGCAAAATTGCCGGAAGTGGCGCGTGTGCGTGAGCTGATGTACTGGCAGATGGACAATCTGGCGCGTACCGAATGGAGTTATCTGGTCAGCAGCCGCACGGAATCGCAGCAGTCGGCGCTGGCGCGCTATGCGTTCGAGCAAAAATGGCCGGATCTCAGCGTGCAAGCCACCATTACCGGCAAGCTGTGGGATTATCTCGAAGAGCGTTTCCCGCTGGCGTGGCCGGATGAATTCCGTCGTGCGACCAACGATAAAGGCATCACGCAAAGTTACGCAATGGCGATTGCCCGTCAGGAAAGTGCGTGGAATCCGAAAGCCCGTTCGCCAGTGGGCGCAGCCGGTCTGATGCAGGTGATGCCTGCGACTGCGCAACATACCGTCGATATGTTTGGGTTGCAGGGCTACAGCAATCCGGGGCAATTACTGGATCCGCAGATGAACATAACGATCGGCACCAGTTATCTGGAATATGTCTATCAGATGTTTGGGCGCAACCGTATTTTGTCCAGCGCGGCATATAACGCCGGGCCTTCACGCGTAAATACCTGGTTAGGTAACAGCGCGGGCAGGGTGGATTCGGTGGCGTTTATCGAAAGTATCCCTTTCTCTGAAACTCGTCGATATGTTAAAAATGTGTTGGCATATGACGCGTTTTATCGCTATTTTTTACATCAACCCGCCAAGATTTTGACGGATGCCGAATGGCAGAGGCGTTACTGATCCTTCGTCGTTTATGGTAAGCTGCTGTACTAGTTTAATAGTATGGCAGCCATCATGACCCAACGACCAATCAATGACCCTGCTCTTTCCCAACAAGGCAATGAGGACTGGCAATGCTTTCTGGCATTGCTGCAGCATTCTTTTGCTGAAAATCTGCATCAGGATTTGTTGCAACTGCTGCTTACGCCCGACGAACGTGCGGCGCTGGGTACACGGGTGCGGATTATTCAGGAACTGATGCGCGGAGAGTTGAGTCAGCGTGAGCTGAAAAGCCAGCTGGGAGCGGGTATCGCCACGATAACACGTGGATCGAATGGCCTGAAAACAGCACCGGCGGAGCTTAAGGAATGGCTGAGTGAGCACCTGCTGACAGACAAAACGGACGACTGAAGCGTCCGTTATCGTCTGATATTTTAGTGCGTTTGGGTTCTGACCTGATACACCGAATTATGAAAAGGCGCTAAAGCCAGTACCAGCGCCTGATGATAAACGCTGGTGCGGGTCAATTTTCCTGCTGTAAAGACTCCGATCGCGCCGCCTTTACGTTTTACTTCTGTGATACCCGTCAGTTTTTCCATCTCATCTCCCAGTTCGCTGCCCTGGTTAATTCCTTGTAAAATAATTTCAGGTAACATCAGGCTCGCTGAACGGGATTCACCACGCTGGTGCATATTCTCAATCACCATCCAGGCGAAGGTCATATTGTCTTCGATACCCGCTTCCACGCCGACCCAGAAGTCTGCCTCGGGGCGAACCTGGCGGGCGCCGATAACGCGATGGCGCGCACCGGTACGGGTTTCATTACTGCCGATAGGTTGACTGGGAACACCACTGTCGACGTCAACGCCTTCAATGCGGAATGCCTCAGCGCCGAAAATGTCTTCAAAAGCCATAGCGATAGCTTTGATTTTTGCCGGGTTAGTGGTTGCAGCGACAACATGGTACATAGAGTTTTAGCATCCTTTAGCAAATTTCACGCAGTATAACGGAAAACACTCATGTTACAGGTATATCTCGTCCGTCACGGCGAAACAGAATGGAACGCCGCACGCCGTATTCAGGGGCAATCAGACAGCCCGCTGACGGCCAAAGGTCTTTATCAGGCGCGTCAGGTTGCTGAACGTGTGCGTAATGAAGGGATCACCCACGTCATCACCAGTGACTTAGGACGTACCCGCCATACGGCGCAGATTATCGCTGATGCCTGCGGGTGTGAAGTGATCAATGAGCCGCGTTTGCGCGAATTACATATGGGCGTGCTGGAAGAACGTATTCTGGACGGCCTGACAGAGCAGGAAGAAGTATGGCGTAAGCAGATGGTCGATGGTTCACCGAAAGGGCGTATTCCTGAAGGTGAAACGATGACGGAACTGGCTGAGCGTATGCGTGCAGCACTCGACAGCTGTCTGGATTTGCCGGAAGGCAGTAAGCCTTTGCTGGTCAGTCACGGTATTGCACTGGGCTGCCTGATCAGTACCATCCTCGGGCTGCCTGCTTATGCGGAACGTCGTCTGCGTCTGCGTAACTGTTCTTTATCGCGTGTCGATCACCAGCAAAGTGCCTGGCTTGCGAGTGGCTGGATTGTGGAAACAGCGGGCGATGTATCACATCTGGAACTGCCCGCGTTAGACGAGTTGCAACGCTAACGCCAGAAGGCGTTAGCGGCGGATTGGGATCAGGTAATCACACTGTAGTTCGGTTGGCGTAGTGCCCGGGGCACGGCCATTCGTGTAAAAGCGTTCGATATCCTGTCCCTTTCTGCGGGTCAGTTTCAATGTCGGCAGACAGGTGCTGTACAGCGTCAGAATAAACTCCTGCAAATGCTCCGGCGTGCCATTGTAATGGAACATGGCATATTCGCCGTGCTGCAACACAATCGGCTGACCTTCAACGTTTTCCGGCAGGTGCTGAGCTTCCAGCGCGGTCGTGTACAATACTTCCTGCTCGTCATCTTTTTCCTGGCTTGGACGCGAATGGTGCAGGCCATAAAGTATTGGTGGCAGCGTTTTTGCTTCACCAATATATTGACGCCAGAAATGACGACGCATCTCGTTTCGATAAGTGGTGATTTGCTCCAGCGTACAGGCGTAACTCTGTGTCATCCCGACCAGATGCTGTTCCGGCAGTGAGATATATTCCGGCTGCGGCAGAATAAAAGCGCCCAGACGGATTGGCGGACAAATTCCAAACGAATGCCAGTCTTCAGCACGACGATACAGTGCCGGTGTTTGCGCAAATTGTTTTTTGAAGGCCCGGGTAAATGTTTGTTGAGAATCAAAACGATACTGAAGGGCGATATCTAAAATCGGGCGACTGGTGAGACGCAAGGCCACGGCCGCTTTCGACAAACGGCGGGCACGAATATAAGCGCCAATGGCATTATTAGTGACATCTTTAAACATGCGCTGCAGGTGCCACTTGGAATAGCCGGCCTTGGCTGCGACATTGTCGAGTGACAAGGGCTGGTCTAAATGGGTTTCTAACCAGCTAAGAAGGTCACGAATGATTCCTGCTTGATCCATAGATCGTCCTCGTTGAACTAAGATAAATGCACAGAATGATGGGCGGCATAATAGCAACTTTTTACCGATAAGACTTCCTAAGAATTTTTTGGCTATCTGTGCTATTTACCTGTGTTACAGAGTATTTCATTCCGAAAGTGTGAATACACGCTTTCTCCGCAGGGTTTCTTTGGAAAACAACGTCATGGTGATGACGTGGAGTAACTTAATGAATAGATGTTGGATTTTTGTTTTTTCGATGTTTGCTTTTTGTTCTACAGCGGTGCATGCAGAGCAGGTGGGTTCGGTCGATACCGTCTTCAAACTCTTCGGTCCCGACCATAAAATTGTCGTCGAGGCCTTTGATGATCCTGATATTAAAAATGTAACTTGTTATATCAGTCGTGCGAAAACCGGTGGCATCAAGGGCGGTTTAGGGCTGGCAGAAGATACCGCTGATGCCGCGATTTCCTGTCAGCAGGTGGGCCCGATTGATTTGAGCGACAAGATTAAGCAAGGCAAAGACAAAGGAACGGTTGTTTTTCAGAAACGCACATCGCTGGTGTTTAAAAAGCTGCAGGTGGTCCGTTTTTATGACGCGAATCGCAACGCACTTATTTATCTGAGCTACTCCGATAAAGTGGTGGATGGTTCACCGAAAAACGCACTGAGCGCGGTACCGATTATTCCGTGGGCGCACACCGCTCCATGAGTTCTCAGCACTGCGCAAAAAACAAAAGGCCAGCTTTCGCTGGCCTTTGACGTTTGTTTGGGTACCGTCTCACCGGATATAGTGCGGTTGGCAACCTTCTGTATCAGTCTTCCAGATCACCGCAGAAACGATAGCCTTCACCATGAATGGTGGCGATGATTTCCGGGGTATCAGGCGTCGCTTCGAAATGTTTACGGATGCGACGGATAGTGACGTCAACGGTACGGTCATGAGGCTTCAGCTCACGGCCGGTCATTTTCTTCAGCAAATCGCCACGGGTTTGGATCTTGCCCGGGTTTTCGCAGAAGTGCAGCATGGCGCGGAATTCGCTGCGCGGTAACTTGTACTGCTCACCTTGCGGGCTCACCAGCGAACGGCTGTTGATATCGAGTTCCCAGCCATTGAATTTGTAGCTTTCAACCAGACGGCGTTCTTCGCCGGTGGTGCCCAGATTCATGGTGCGGGACAGCAGGTTGCGTGCGCGGATAGTCAGTTCGCGTGGGTTGAAAGGCTTAGTGATGTAATCATCAGCGCCGATTTCCAGACCCAGAATTTTATCAACTTCGTTATCGCGACCAGTCAGGAACATCAAAGCAACGCTGGCTTGTTCGCGTAATTCGCGTGCCAGCAGCAGGCCGTTTTTGCCTGGCAGGTTGATGTCCATGATAACCAGATTGATGTCATTTTCGGACAGAATATGGTGCATTTCTGCGCCATCATTAGCTTCATGTACCATGTAGCCTTCTGCTTCAAAAATGCTCTTTAACGTATTACGTGTCACTAACTCGTCTTCGACGATCAGAATGTGAGGGGTCTGCATGATTGCTACCTAAGATTGCCAACAAATAGAAAATAGGAGTACAGAAGTCCTTGTTATCCCAGAGAATTTTGATGCTTTATTGGGCATCTCACTCGTTACATGACTAAAGTACGTAAACGCGTTCTCGATGCAATTTCCATCAACGACAACAACATCGCAAGCTCGGTCAGGGATTCCACTTTCTGCAGTTCCACGGGGTCCTAAAGCGGCGCATATCCTAACCCTATTAACAGCAATATAACAGCGAGTGCCGAAATTACCACTCAACAAAATTACGGTTTGTTGACATATATCAAGTTCAATTGTAGCACGGTAACAGAACAGTGAAAAACACTTACAAGAATGCACGCTTGAGTCACATTTCAACATTTATTGTACACGATTCAGCAAATGATTAAGAATCGGGAGATAAATGCAAAATGGTGATGATTCCTTATTATATATCCATATGAAAAATAATGATAAATTTTTCATTCCTGTTTGCTTAATCGGGCCAGCACCTTTTTTACCTGCAAGGTAAGGTTTTCCGATAAAATAAAGGAATATATTCAGCCGACTGTTAAGTTCTTGTGAAGAATATAAGCCATGAATAGATTTGGAGCAGGGTAAAATTTCATCGCTTAAATACTGACGTCAATTCTTTCCCTTTTGCAAAGGCCCGATATGCAACTTCATATTATTTTAGTTTCGCCGGCTCGCCCGGAAAATGTCGGTGCGGCAGCTCGTGCAATGAAAACCATGGGTTTCGCATCGTTACGTATTGTCGACAGCGGGGCGCATCTCAGGCCGGAAGCCGGCTGGGTTGCGCATGGTTCGCAGGAGATCCTGCAAAATGCTCTCCATTTCAATACGCTTGCGCAAGCGCTGGCTGATATCGATTTTACCGTAGCTACAACTGCCCGCAGCCGGGCTAAATTTCACTATTACTGCACACCGCAGGAATTGCAGGTGCAGCTCGAAGAAAAGAGCCAGTGGATCAATCATGCCGCGCTGGTCTTTGGTCGTGAAGATTCCGGTCTGACGAATGAAGAGCTGGAACTGGCGGATGTGCTGACCGGCGTACCGATGGTGGCCGATTATCCGTCACTCAATCTGGGGCAGGCGGTGATGGTGTTCTGTTATCAGCTCTCTTCGCTGAATCAGGTGACCTCGGCAAAACCTGAAATTGCCGAAGCAGGACAGCTTTCCGCGTTGCGTGCCAGAGTCGGGCGTTTGCTTGAAAATGTCGGGGCAGAAGATGACCAGAAATTGTCCGACTGGTTGCATCAGCGCCTGGGTCTTTTACAGCAGCGCGACGCCGCAATGCTGCATACTTTGCTGCATGACATCGAAAAAAAACTGACCTCATGATGTGAGGGGATTTTCGGCCTGAACAGTTCGATATCCGGCGTGATGGGAACACAGTTGGCGATCACACTGGAAAGGGTTTTAAAGGCAGACGATTATACAGTTGATTTTGTCCGTGACTCAGCGGTGAAAGATAGAAAAAAATTGACTTGTCGTGCCTTATGCTTTAGCTAATAGAGGCAGACAGAGTACAAACCCTAAGACAGACAGAAAATAAAAATGCGAATCATCAGCCTGAATACAACAATTATTACCACCACCGATACCACAGGTAACGGGGCGGGCTGACGCGTACAGGAAAAAGAAAAAAAGCCCGCACCTAACCAGTGCGGGCTTTTTTTTTACATTTAAACGAGAGCTTCAGGAGAGTACCAGAAATGCGAGTGTTGAAATTTGGCGGGACCTCGGTAGCAAACGCAGAACGCTTCTTGCGGGTTGCGGACATTATGGAAAGCAATGCGCGTCAGGGACAGGTCGCAACGGTTTTATCCGCGCCTGCCAAAATTACCAACTATCTGGTGGCCATGATTGAGCGAACTGTCGCAGGACAGGACATTCAAACCATCATGAGCGATGCAGAAAACATTTTTGGTCAGCTGATTACCGGTCTGGCAGCGGCGCAGCCGGGTTTTGATTTGCCAAAGGTGAAAGCATTTGTCGATCACGAATTCGCTCAGCTCAAACAACTGATGCATGGCATTACCCTGCTGGGCCAATGTCCGGACAGTGTGAACGCGTCCATTATCTGTCGTGGTGAAAAACTTTCCATTGCCATCATGGAGGCGGTATTTCTGGCGAAAGGTTTCGGGGTCACCGTCATCAATCCGGTTGAAAAGTTGCTTGCTCAGGGGCATTACCTTGAATCCACCGTGGATATCAACGAATCCACCCGCCGTATCGCCGCCAGCGCCATCCCTGCCGATCACATTGTGCTGATGGCCGGTTTCACTGCCGGTAATGAAAAGGGCGAACTGGTGGTGCTGGGCCGTAACGGCTCCGACTATTCAGCCGCCGTACTGGCTGCCTGTTTACGCGCTGACTGTTGCGAGATCTGGACTGATGTCGATGGCGTTTATACCTGTGACCCGCGCACTGTACCCGATGCCCGCTTGCTGAAATCGATGTCGTATCAGGAAGCGATGGAGCTTTCGTATTTTGGCGCGAAAGTCCTTCACCCGCGTACCATCCTGCCGATTGCCCAGTTCCAGATCCCTTGCCTGATTAAAAACACCACTAACCCGCAGGCGCCGGGTACCCTGATTGGCAGCGAAAGCCTTGATGACAGCACGCCGGTAAAAGGCATCACTAATCTGAATAACATGGCGATGATCAACGTTTCCGGTCCGGGAATGAAAGGGATGATCGGCATGGCAGCGCGTGTGTTTGCCGTAATGTCCCGTTCCGGCATTTCCGTGGTGCTGATCACGCAGTCGTCTTCCGAATACAGCATCAGTTTCTGTGTGCCGCAAAGCGAGCTGCAACGCGCCCGTAAAGCGCTGGAAGACGAGTTCTATCTTGAGCTGAAAGACGGCCTGCTCGAGCCGCTGGACGTCATGGAAAAGCTGGCGGTGATTTCCGTGGTCGGCGACGGTATGCGCACGCTGCGCGGCATTTCAGCGAAATTTTTCTCGGCTCTGGCCCGCGCCAATATCAATATTGTGGCGATCGCTCAGGGCTCTTCCGAACGTTCTATCTCCGTGGTCGTCAATAATGACGATGCGACCACCGGCGTGCGCGTCAGCCATCAGATGCTGTTCAATACCGATCAGGTGATCGAAGTATTCCTGATCGGCGTCGGCGGTGTGGGCGGGGCATTGATCGAACAGATCCGCCGTCAGCAGGCGTGGCTGAAAACCAAGCACATCGATCTGCGCGTGTGTGGCATCGCTAACTCCCGCGCGTTACTGACCAACGTTCACGGTATTGCACTGGAAACCTGGCGTGATGAACTCGCTGCTGCGAAAGAACCGCTAAATCTGGGGCGTCTGATCCGTCTGGTGAAAGAATATCACCTGCTGAATCCGGTGATCGTCGACTGTACGTCCAGTCAGGAAGTGGCCGATCAGTATGCCGATTTCCTCGCCGACGGTTTCCACGTGGTCACGCCAAACAAAAAGGCCAACACGTCTTCAATGAATTACTACCATCAGCTGCGCAAAGCGGCTGATGGTTCACGCCGTAAGTTCCTTTACGACACCAATGTCGGCGCGGGTTTACCGGTTATTGAAAACCTGCAAAACCTGCTGAATGCCGGTGATGAACTGCTCCGCTTCTCCGGTATTCTGTCCGGTTCTCTGTCCTTCATCTTTGGTAAGCTGGACGAAGGCATGTCGCTGTCCGCCGCGACCTTGCAGGCGAAGGAAATGGGCTATACCGAACCGGATCCCCGTGATGATTTGTCCGGTATGGACGTGGCGCGTAAGTTGCTGATCCTGGCGCGTGAAGCCGGTTACAAACTCGAACTGTCGGATATCGATGTGGAATCTGTTTTACCGGCGTCCTTTAACAGCGAAGGAAGCGTGAGTGATTTTGTTGCACGCTTGCCGGAACTGGATGCAGAGTTCGCCCAACGCGTGGCCGATGCTACCGCTGCAGGCAAAGTATTGCGTTATGTCGGGGCTATCGAAGACGGTCAGTGCAAGGTAAAAATCGATGCCGTCGATGGTAATGACCCGCTTTATAAAGTAAAAAATGGTGAGAATGCGCTGGCGTTTTACAGCCGCTATTATCAACCGTTGCCGTTGGTTCTGCGTGGCTACGGTGCCGGGAATGATGTGACGGCGGCAGGTGTGTTTGCCGATCTTTTGAGAACGCTGTCATGGAAGTTAGGAGTTTAATATGGTTAAGGTGTATGCCCCGGCTTCAATCGGGAACGTCAGCGTAGGCTTCGACGTGCTGGGCGCGGCCGTGTCTCCGGTCGATGGCACGCTGCTGGGCGACTGCGTTTCTGTCGAAGCGGCCACAGAGTTCAGTCTGAAAAACGAAGGCAAGTTTGTGTCTAAACTGCCTGACCGCATGGAAGACAACATCGTTTATCAGTGCTGGCAGCGTTTCTGTCAGGAAATCGGCAAAGAAGTGCCGGTGGCAATGACGCTGGAAAAAAACATGCCGATCGGTTCCGGCCTGGGTTCCAGCGCCTGTTCGGTGGTCGCCGGTCTGATGGCGATGAATGAATTTTGCGGTAAGCCGCTCAGTGAAAACCAGATGCTGTTGCTGATGGGCGAGCTGGAAGGGCGTATTTCCGGCAGCGTGCATTTCGATAATGTCGCACCCTGCTATCTGGGCGGCATTCAGCTGATGCTGGAAGAACTCGATATTATCAGCCAGAACGTGCCAAGCTTTGACGACTGGTTGTGGGTGATGGCGTATCCGGGCATCAAAGTGTCGACGGCAGAAGCGCGTGCTATTTTACCCGCGCAGTATCGCCGTCAGGATTGCATCAGCCATGGTCGTTATCTGGCGGGCTTTATTCATGCCTGTCACACGCAGCAACCTAGGCTGGCTGCGAAACTGATGAAAGATGTGATTGCTGAACCTTATCGTACCCGTCTGCTGCCGGGCTTTGCAGAAGCACGCAGCGCCGCAGAAGAAATCGGTGCACTGGCTTGCGGGATTTCGGGTTCCGGTCCGACGCTGTTTGCGGTTTGTAATGACAGCGCGACAGCGAAACGTATGGCTGACTGGCTGCAGACGCACTATCTGCAAAATGACGAAGGCTTTGTTCATATTTGTCGTCTTGATACCGCGGGCGCGCGGGTATTGGGATAACTCGATAATTTATTGGGATAACTAATGAAACTGTACAACCTGAAGGATCACAACGAGCAGGTCAGCTTTGCTCAGGCCGTCAAACAAGGTCTTGGAAAACAGCAGGGGTTATTCTTCCCGCTGGATCTGCCGGAATTTGAACTGACTGAAATCGACCGCTTGCTGGAACTGGATTTCGTCACCCGCAGCAGCCGCATTCTTTCTGCTTTCATCGGCGATGAAATTCCTGAAGAGGAATTACATCAGCGTGTGAAAAACGCCTTTGCTTTCCCGGCACCGGTAGCGAAAGTGGAAGAAGACATTGCCTGTCTGGAACTGTTCCACGGTCCGACCCTGGCCTTTAAAGATTTCGGTGGCCGTTTCATGGCGCAGATCCTGACGCAGGTTTCAGGTGACGAGCCGGTGACCATTCTGACCGCAACGTCGGGCGATACCGGCGCAGCCGTGGCGCACGCTTTCCACGGTCTGAAAAATGTCCGTGTAGTGATCCTGTATCCGCGTGGCAAAATCAGTCCGTTGCAGGAAAAACTGTTCTGTACGCTGGGCGGTAACATTCACACTGTCGCCATCGACGGTGATTTTGATGCCTGTCAGGCGCTGGTCAAACAGGCGTTTGATGATGAAGAACTGAAACACGCGCTGAAGCTGAACTCAGCCAACTCCATCAATATCAGCCGTCTGCTGGCGCAGATTTGCTACTACTTTGAAGCAGTGGCTCAGTTGCCGCAGGAAGCGCGCAATCAGCTGGTTGTTTCCGTGCCAAGCGGTAACTTCGGGGATCTGACCGCCGGTCTGCTGGCGAAATCTCTCGGCCTGCCGGTGAAACGCTTCATCGCAGCGACTAACGCCAATGATACCGTGCCGCGTTTCCTGTCTGACGGCGAATGGGATCCGAAGAAAACCGTAGCGACATTGTCGAACGCCATGGACGTCAGTCAGCCAAATAACTGGCCACGTGTGGAAGAACTGTATCGTCGTAAAACCTGGCAGCTGAAAGATCTGGGCTTTGGCGCAGTCAGCGATGACACCACCGAAGATGCGATGCGAGAGCTGGCGAATATCGGTTATATCTCTGAACCTCACGCGGCTATTGCTTACCGTGTATTGCGTGATCAGTTGCAACCGGGCGAATTTGGTCTGTTCATCGGTACTGCGCATCCGGCGAAATTCAAAGAAAGCGTGGAAGCGATTTTGGATCAGGACATCGGTTTGCCGAAAGAACTGGCGGATCGCGCAGATCTGCCGTTGCTGTCGCATAACCTTCCGGCTGATTTCAGTGAAATGCGCGCATTCCTGATGGCGCTGCCTGAATAAAAACCGTGCTTCAGAAATGCAAAAGCCCTCTTCGTGGACTGACCCCATAAAGT
>NZ_JYDG01000043.1:0-86166 GCF_003263545.1 Rahnella sp. AN3-3W3 | reverse complement strand
GCGACAGGCTGGAAATCTTGCCGCTGCGCGGTGCCTTCATTTCGGGATTGCAGCCTTTGGTCTGCAACCTCTCACTCAGCAAGTTTTCTGAATCGCCCGCAGGATCTTAAATTCAAAACAAAAATCAAACTGCCATTGATTGAGAAGGTGTCGCAGGTTCCAAACTCACCATGCTTACTGGAACATAGCCAGCAAGCGGAGCGTCTGTTGAAAAAGCGAAACTATCACAGTCCATAACTAAGAGGCCATAACGCCCAGTTATTTGACACTTGCCATCGGCGGGTCCATTGCCACTTTGCCTTTCACTGCTTTGTTTTTCACTCTTCTTGACCACATCGCTGTCAGGATCGGCACCAGTATCGAGGTAACGATAACCGAAGTAGCGACCAGCGCAGTGGCGGCCGGGGCGATAGGTTTGAACTGCGGCACCATTTCGGCAATCAGTACCGGCGTCGCCACGGCGGCACCCGCGGAACTGGACGCGGCGATACCTGCGGTGCCATCACCGCCGCCGATAAATTTGTCGGCGAGGATCAGCGGGATACCGGTAATCACAATGACTGACACGCCCAGCAATATGCCTAACAGACCGGTTTGTGCGATGACGCTCAGGTTGATGGTGTTACCGAGGGCGAAGGCGAAGAACGGGATCAGCGTTTGTACCGCTTTGCTGAAGAATTCACGCAGTTCAGGATCCAGATTGCCTAAGCCAAAACCGACCAGGAATGGCAACACTGCGCCAACGAACACATGAGGTTCAAAGGACGCAATCCCTGCTGTGCCCAGGATGACCATCGTCATCAGCGGGCCGGATTCGAGAGACATCAGGACGAAAGCCCCCGCCTCTTCTTTGGTGCCGTATTGCTGCATTACTGAGGCATACAGGCCGCCGTTGGTCATGTCCATTGCGGCGACCAGCGCCAGTACCGAAAGCCCGGCGAAGAAGCCAAACTCCACGCCATTCTCCGGCATAAACCGTGATGCTATCGCCGCCACAACCCAGGCGACCGCGATTTTCGTGACCACCAGCGTGCCTGACTTACGCAACACGGTTCCGGTTGCGCTCAGTTTGATCGAGGCTCCCATGCAGAAGAACCACACTGCCAGAATCGGTACGGTGCCGGTCATCAGTCCGTTAGTGAAAGAGCCAAAATATTTGCCTGAGTCGGGCGCGAAGGTATGGCACAACGCACCAAGAAAGAGGGGTACTAACATCATTCCGCCAGGGATTTTTTCTATCGCTTGTTTAATGTGCATATTTTTTCACCTGATTAAGAGTAACGGACCACTGAATGCCGCTACGTTATCCATTTATCAGGTGTATAAAAGTGACTCGCCTCATAAATTGAAACGATGTTTCTATTTTTTAGATCGGTAGTTTTATTAATTTATTCCGTCAATATTTAATTTCGGAGCGCAATCACATTTTCAGATTTTTATTATTCAGAAGGTGCCTGTCAGAAAACAAAAAACCCGCAGCAGTTGCCTGTGCGGGTTCGGTATGGCGGGAATGAAAATCAACTGATTGACGTTGTTCCGAAGGCCTGGCGCCAGTCGGTATCAAATTTTTCGACGGCCGCCTGCACTGCGGGTGTATCGAGCAGTTGCTCAGCAACATCGACCGGCAGAGTGATTGACTGACAACCGGCCAGCAGACAATCCATCGCCTGGCGGGGCGTTCTGAAACTGGCCGCCAGCACTTTTGCATGTGGCGCATGAAGATTCAGCAGGGTCTGCAACTCCTTCACTACCGCAATACCATCACCGCCCTGCGCGTCCAGACGGTTGACGTAAGGCGCGACATATTCAGCCCCTGCCAGTGCCGATAATAACCCCTGACCCGCCCCATAAACGGCGGTGCCGAGGGTCGGGATATTCATCCCTTTCAGTTTTTTAATCGCGGCCAGACCTTCACGGGTTACGGGGACTTTTACCACTAAACCAGATACGCGCTGCGTCAGTAACAACGCTTCCGCTACCATCTGTTCAGCATCAGACGCCATCACCTGCGCGAATAATTTGCCATTACCGCCCAGCGCATCCCGCAACGCAGGTAACACTTCCCACAGCGATTTACCTTCTTTCGCCACAATGCTGGGATTTGTCGTCACCCCCTGCAACGGCAATATGCGTGAAAGACGTTTGACCGCAGCCACATCAGCAGTATCGAGATACAACTCCATAACCCTCTCCTTAAACATGTGAGCAAATGCAAAGTTCAGTGAGTGTACGCCTGCAAGCAGAAGATTTGTTGATCATCATCAAAATTACTTTCGAATGAAAGCGTGTAAATTACGAAAGAAGAAAAAGACACAAAGGAGTGTCGAGATGATTTTCAATGTGCAGCGTTATTCCACACATGATGGCCCCGGGATCCGCACGGTCGTGTTTCTTAAAGGCTGTTCGCTGGGATGCACCTGGTGCCAGAACCCGGAAAGTCGCTCCGCCAGCCACGATGTTTTGTTCGATACCCGCCTGTGCAGCACTGGCTGTGACTATTGCGCGCAGGTCTTCCCACATGCAGTCAGTGTTGAGGATGGCAGGATCCGCGTCCGACAGGAAAATTTTACTGCGGCAGATTTATGTCAGATAGAACAAGCCTGCCCTTCCGGTGCGCTGAGCGTGTGCGGAAGTGAGGCAGATGTCGATGAACTGATGCAGCAAATTTTACGTGATAAACCTTTTTATCAGCGTACCGGTGGCGGCATCACGCTTTCCGGTGGTGAGCCTTTTATGCAGCCGCAAACAGCACAAACGTTACTGCAACGCTGCAAACAGGAAGGTTTGCACACGGCGGTGGAAAGCTGTCTGCATGTGCCGTGGAAATACATTGAACCCTCACTCGGTGCGCTCGATCTGGTGCTGGCCGATTTAAAACATGTCGGGGATGCCCCCTTCAGACGCCTGACCGGCGGCTCGGTAAAACGCGTGATGGATAATTTTCGCCGTCTGGCCGCTGCGGGACAACGGCTTATCGTGCGCGTTCCGTTAATTCCCGATTTTAACGCTGACCGTGCGTCCATCCGGCAGATTGTGGATTTTGCCGCTGAAGAAACCGGCTGCGAAGCCATTCACTTTTTGCCGTATCACACACTTGGCATCAATAAATACGCCCTGCTCGGGCAACCTTATCTGGCTCCGCGCCAGCCGTTAAATGACCCTGACCTGCTGACGTTTGCCGAAGAATACGCCGCACAAAAAGGGCTATGTTCACAGTTAAGAGGATAAGAATAATGACCCAGCTGAATCTGAATACCCTTTCCGCCCGGATCCGCTCACACAAAGATGCCCTGATCCACATCGTAAAACCACCGGTCTGTACTGAACGCGCGCAGCATTACACGCAGATTTATCAGCAACATGCCGACAAGCCGCTGGCGGTGCGTCGCGCCCTGGCGCTGGCTGAACATCTGCGCCAGCGAACTATCTGGATCAAACATGATGAACTGATTGTCGGGAACCAGGCCAGTGAAGTTCGTGCCGCGCCGATTTTCCCGGAATACACCGTCGGCTGGATCGAAAGTGAAATCGATGCGCTGGCGGACCGGCCGGGTGCGGGTTTTGCCGTCAGCGAAGCCAACAAAAAAGTTCTGCATGAAATCTGCCCGTGGTGGCGTGGTCAGACGGTTCAGGACCGTTGCTACGGGATGTTTACGGACGAACAGAAAGCGCTGCTCGAAAGCGGGATCGTGAAAGCTGAAGGGAATATGACGTCAGGAGACGCGCATCTGGCGGTGAATTTCCCGCTGCTGCTGGAACTCGGGCTTGACGGTTTACGTCATAAAGTGGACGAACGCCGCAGCCGCATTCAGCTGACAGACTGGGAAGATCTGCACAAAGAACAGTTGCTGAAGGCCATTGATATCACCCTGACTGCCGTGAGCCATCATGTTCTTCGCTTCGCTGAGCTGGCGCGTGAAATGGCAATTTCTGAAACCCGCGAAAACCGCCGTGCGGAATTAGTGACCATGGCAGCGAACTGCGAAGTGATTGCCCACCGGCCACCCGAGAATTTCTGGCAGGCGTTGCAGTTATGCTATTTCATTCAGCTGATTCTGCAGATTGAATCCAACGGACATTCCGTTTCGTTCGGGCGTATGGATCAGTATCTGTATCCGTTCTACCGCCGTGATGTGGAGCTGGAACAGACGCTGGAACGCGGTCAGGCGATTGAGCTGCTGCAAAGCTGCTGGCTGAAACTGCTGGAAGTGAACAAAATTCGCTCCGGCACACACTCAAAAGCGTCGGCAGGCAGCCCGCTTTATCAGAACGTCACCATCGGCGGCCAGACTTTGCATCACGGCGTGGCGGCGGATGCGGTCAATCCACTCTCTTACGCGGTGCTGGAATCCTGCGGACAACTGCGTTCTACCCAGCCAAACCTCAGCGTGCGTTATCACGCCGGTATGAGTAATGATTTTCTTGACGCCTGCGTACAGGTGATCCGCTGCGGCTTTGGGATGCCTGCGTTCAACAACGATGAAATCGTCATTCCTGAATTCATTAAGCTGGGCGTCGAAAAGCAAGATGCTTATGATTATGCAGCCATTGGTTGTATCGAAACCGCGGTCGGCGGCAAATGGGGATACCGCTGCACCGGCATGAGTTTCATCAACTTTGCTCGTGTCATGCTGGCGGCGCTGGAACAAGGCAAAGACGCGAAAAGCCATACCCGTTTCCTTGCTCAGGAACGCGGTTTGTCGCAGGGTAATTTCGATAACTTCGAACAGGTTTTTGCGCAGTGGGATGAACAGATCCGTTATTACACCCGCAAATCAATCGAGATTGAATGCGTGGTCGATACGGTGCTGGAAGAAAACGCGCAGGATATTTTATGTTCCGCACTGGTCGACGACTGCATTGAACGCGGAAAAACCATCAAGCAAGGCGGCGCGAAATATGACTGGGTATCCGGTTTGCAGGTCGGTATCGCCAATCTGGGTAACAGTCTGGCGGCGGTGAAAAAGCTGGTCTTCGAACAGGGAACTATCGGTCAGCAGGAACTGGCTGAAGCGCTGGCTTCCGATTATGAAGGGCTGGATGGCGAGCGTCTTCGTCAACGCCTGATTAACGGCGCAGAGAAATATGGCAACGATCATGACGGCGTTGATAATCTGCTGGTGCGCGCCTATCAGTGTTATATCGACGAACTGTCGAATTATCACAATACCCGCTTCGGTCGCGGCCCGATTGGCGGCACGTATTATGCGGGCACATCGTCAATTTCCGCCAATGTGCCTTTCGGGGCAGCCACCACGGCAACGCCGGATGGTCGCAAAGCCTTTACCCCGCTGGCCGAAGGCGCAAGTCCGGCATCGGGTACCGATCATCTCGGTCCGACCGCCGTATTTAACTCGCTGGGCAAATTGCCGACTGAAGCAATTCTTGGAGGTGTATTGCTGAACCAGAAGCTCAATCCGGCATCACTTGAAAACGAAAATGACCGCCAGACGTTAATGCTGATGTTGCGGACTTTCTTCGAGGAACATCACGGCTGGCATGTTCAGTACAATATTGTTTCCCGCGAGACATTACTGAAAGCCCGTGAAGAGCCGCAGAACTATCGTGACCTTGTGGTTCGCGTGGCCGGATATTCCGCGTTCTTTACGGCCTTATCGCCGGAGGCTCAGGATGATATTATCGCCCGTACTGAACACTCACTTTAATGTTCTCAACTGATATTTCTTTTTTTGGGCGGTTCCGGCCGCCCTTACTTTCGGGCGATTATGAACGACAGACAACAAATTATTCTGCAATGGGTAAATGACAAACAACGTATCAGCGTCTCTGAGTTATCACAGATTTGTCAGGTTTCCGAAGTCACGATCCGCCATGATCTGACCCAGCTCGAGCAGCGCCATTATCTGCGCCGTGCCCACGGTTTTGCGGTCGCGATCCAGACTGATGACGTGGATACCCGCATGATGTCGAATTTTGCACAGAAACAGAAACTGGCAAGATTTGCTGCATCATTGATTCAGGACGGAGAAACTGTGTTTTTCGAAAGCGGCAGCAGTATCGCCCTGCTGGCACAATATCTTGCTGACAAAAAGAATCTGACTGTGATTACCGTCAGCAGTTATGTGGCATCATTATTGAAAAGTATGCCGTGTGACGTGGTTCTGCTGGGCGGAATGTATCAGAAAACCAGTCAGACCGTGGTCGGCCCGCTGACCAGACTGTGTCTGCAACAAATGAATTTCAGCAAGGCGTTTATGGGGATTGACGGCTTCACAGAGGCGACGGGTTTTACCGGTCGCGACATGCTGCGCGCCGATGTAGTCAATGCGGTGGTGGAGAAAGGGGCGGAAAATATCGTCCTGACCGATTCCTCTAAATTCGGCCAGATCAATCTCAATCCGCTCGGCCCTGTCAGCGCATTCAGCAGGGTGATCACTGACGATAAATTGTCACCCGAGTATCAGCAACTGCTTTCTGCGGCTGGCATTCAGGTCAGCCTTGTAGGCTGACCTTTGGCATCAAAAGGTTTACTGCCCGTAGTTTACTGCCCGTAATAAGCGTTTTTTCCATGCTTGCGAAGATAGTGCTTATCTAAAAGTTGCGGCTGCATATCCGGCAGCTGCGGCGATAACTGACGCGAAAAAATCCCCATATACGCGATTTCTTCCAGTACGACGGCGTTATGTACGGCGTTATCTGCGTCGGTTCCCCAGGTAAACGGTCCGTGTGAATGCACCAGAACCGCCGGGATATCCGCCGGTGACAGGTTTCTTTCCGCAAAGGTTTTGACGATCACTTCACCGGTTTCCCATTCGTAACGCCCTGCAATCTCCTCTTCCGTCATCCGGCGAGTGCAGGGAATATTGCCGTAGAAATAATCCGCATGAGTGGTGCCCCAGGCAGGAATGTCCAGACCGGCCTGCGACCAGATGGTCGCGTGGCGCGAATGCGTATGAACAATACCGCCCGCTTGCGGAAAATTGAGGTACAGCACCCGATGGGTATCGGTATCCGAAGACGGCTTTTTGCTGCCTTCTACGATTTTGCCGGTTTCCAGTTCCACCACCACCATGTCGTCCGCGCCCATGTGGTCGTATTCCACGCCCGATGGTTTAATCACGACCAGCCCGAGCGCACGGTCAACAGCGCTGACATTTCCCCAGGTAAAGGTCACCAGATTATGGCGCGGAAGTGCCAGGTTGGCCTCTAATACCTGCTCTTTAAGTTGTTTCAGCATCTTGGTTCCCTCATATTGCGATGCTTTATTGTCTGGGGTGCGGAGGTGTGCAGGTATGGGGCAAATCGCTAAAGAGTGCGTACAGATCTGCTGCAAACACAAAAGTGCCAGCCGGGCGAGATGAGGGATGAAATGTCACCGGCTTTAGTCTTTTGTGCTCCGGTGACGCTTTGCGCTGGTGAATTAAGATTATTCACCTAGTGAATGAATGGTGGTTTCACTATTTTAATTCAACGGATGCAAAAGTGCGTCCGGATGATACGAAATATAAATAAAGGTTCGGAACAGCCAAAAAATTTATTAGTAGTGTGAAGGATCACAAGGTGAATTTCGGTGATAACGCTGCAACTTACCTATACTTATAAATGATGCTGAACGTTAATCCTTTGAGGAAGATAACTATGATGCTCGTAAATAAACGCGTTGCCAGTATTGCACTGGTTCTGACTCTTGCGATGTCTGTTACCGCCTGCGGTAACTGGTCTAAACGTGACCGTAACACGGCAATTGGTGCCGGTGCCGGTGCACTGGGTGGTGCGGTTCTGACTGATGGCAGTACTTTAGGTACATTAGGTGGCGCAGCAGTCGGTGGTATTGTGGGTCATCAGGTCAGCAAATAAAAACAGAATCAAAAAACAGAAAGACGCTGCGCTGTCGACCGGCGCAGCATCTTGTTTATATCAGCCTTCTTTACATCAGCCTTCTTTACATAAGCTCAAGTACATTAGCTTAAGTACATCAGCCGCCAGCCAGCTTCACTTTCATTCCTTTCGCTTCCAGCAACTGTTTCAGCAGGTCACGTTTATCGCCCTGGATCTCAATCACGCCCTCTTTCACCGCCCCGCCGCATCCACATTTCTTTTTCAGTTCTGCCGCGAGTTTTTCCAGTGCTGCATCATCAAGATCAACGCCGGTGATCAGACACACGCCTTTGCCTTTACGACCGCTGGTCTGGCGCTGAATACGCACAATACCGTCACCTTTCGGGCGCGCGACGACGGCCTTCGGTTCATCAATCCTGCCGCTGTCGGTTGAATAGACCAGACGGCTGTTGTTGTCATTGCTCATACGACTCCCTCTTAACGCAGTGATGCGCGGATATCACGCAGGGTCTGCGCCGGATCGGCGGACTGCGTAATCGGACGGCCAATCACCATGTAATCCACACCGGCTGCCAGCGCTTCCTGCGGGGTCATGACGCGACGCTGGTCGTCAGCTTTACTGCCCGCCGGACGAATTCCCGGTGTCACCAGCTGGAATGCCTGCCCCAGCGCAGATTTAAAGCGCGTCGCTTCCTGAGCAGAACACACCACGCCGTCCAGGCCACAATCGCGGGTCAGACGCGCCAGACGCTCGGCGTAATCCGCTGGTGAAAGTGTAATGCCCAAATCCGCCAGGTCACTGCCTTCCATGCTGGTCAGCACGGTCACTGCAATCAGCAGCGGTGCATCTTTACCAAAGGGTGCCAGTGCTTCTCTGGCTGCGGTCATCATGCGCGCACCGCCGCTGGCGTGAACATTCACCATCCACACGCCCAGATCCGCCGCAGCGGCAACGGCACGTGCGGTAGTGTTAGGAATGTCGTGGAATTTCAAATCCAGAAAAACGTCAAAACCGCGGCTTTGCAAATCTTTGACCATCTGCGGACCAAAATGCGTGAACATCTCTTTGCCCACTTTCAGGCGGCAATCGCGGGGGTCAATCTTATCGGCAAACGCCAGCGCAGAGGCTTTGTCGGCATAGTCAAGTGCGACAACAATAGGTGATGTATTTAAGTCGTTGTTGTTAATGTTATTTTCAGACTTCATATCGTCAGCCTCTTGTGTGAATTCAAATCAGAAAGGGGAAATAATTTTTTTGCCGCCCGCATTTTACATGGCAAGACGCTGAATTCACAGCTACACATAATGTGACAGATTTATTAAATTTTTGTGAATCACTAGACGATGCAACAAGGCTGGCATAGCTTGTTACTTTTACTCTAAGGAAAGGCTGAAAAATGAGTGAGATAACAACCCTGACCGTCAAAATCCCGGTTGAATTAAAAGAACTGATCAAAAACGCCGCCGCTGACGCAGAACATTCATTAAGCGCAGAAGTGGCAGCACGTCTGGAGCAAAGTTTTAATCCTGCTGCACCAAAAAGCAAAAAGGCCGCCAAAGCGACCGAACACGAGATTGATAACCAGCATCTGGCGGAAGAAAGCGAACCTGCCTTGACCGCCAAAGAAATCAAGAAATTGCGTACCTTACTGAGCACACGTAAGACGAGCACCAAGAAGAAGTAACACTGAGAATCAGAACGAGACAGCCGGAGGGACAGCGAGTCAAAAGATCACTGTCCGTCCAGTCCTCTTATAGGCTTGATCGTGGCCCAGCCCCGGCATGACGGGCAATGCCAGTACAATGAATGCGCGGTGAAGCCGCATTTGTGGCAACGGTAACGCGGTTTGGTACGGATTTGCTCGCCTACCATGTCGCGCAGTAAGACCAGACTTTCCTTCGCACGTCCCTCTTCTGCATCCGCAAGATGGTAATCCATCAGGTGATGGAACACGCGCATCGTCGGATGGCGTTGCAGCTGACGGTTAATGTAGTTCTGCGCCGTCTCACGCCCTTCCTCATTATGAATGATTTCCGCCAGCATCAGCTCCGCAGCCGCACCGGTATTTTCATCCACACAACGTTTGAGGAACTCGGCCCAACCGAGAGTATCTTTCAGGTGCTGATAGCATTCCTGGAGCATCGGCAACGCTTCACTGACCAGCTCTTTATCCTGCTCCAGCACGCGCTGCAGGGCTTCTGTCGCTTTGCGGTATTCACCCTGCGCCAGCAAAATTCGCCCTTGCATGATAGAGACGCGGGCGCAGAGCTTATCCGCAGCAGCCGCTTTTTTCAGCAGCCCCATCGCTTTGTCAAAATCATCGGCAACGATCGCCTGTAAGGCCAGTTCGCACCAGAAATGCGCGATTTCTTTACGGCGATTTTCTTTACCCAGTTTGACCAGTCGCTCAGCCACGTCGATGGCATTTTGCCAGTCGCTGGTTGCCTGATGGATGATCAACAGTTGCTCAAGCGCAAACAGCTGGAAATCCTGCTCTTTAACCAGCTGATTGAACATGTCTTCGGCGCGGTCATAAAAACCGGCAGCCATGTAGTCACGTCCCAGTTGCTGGACGGCAAGCAGGCGTTGTTCGAAGGTCAGTGAGGCGCTTTCCATCAGTGACTGGTGGATGCGGATTGCGCGATCCACTTCGCCACGGGAGCGGAACAGGTTACCCAGAGTCAGGTGCGCTTCGACTGTACTGCTGTCCTCTTTTAACATCTCAAGGAACAGGTCGACCGCTTTGTCCTGCTGATTGGAAAGCAGGAAGTTAACCCCCGCTACGTATTCACGCGACAGGCGGTTAGCATTTTCCTGTTTATCCTGCTGAGAACTTCTGCGCCCCATGTACCAGCCATAGGCGGCCGCAACGGGCAACAACAGAAACAGCAGTTCTAACATAGAGGATTATTCCTTGCTGACATCATAAGATGCTGCTGGCGGCGTAACGACAGCCGCGGGCTCAATTTGTTGTTCAAGACGTTTGATTTTACGTTGCGCGCGCCCCAGTGACAGACGGACGCGAAGATAGAACAACCCGCAAATGACCCAGCCGAGGATAAAACCGGTGGCAAACAGCACGGCAAGTAGTGTGGAAACCCGATAGTCACCCTGCGCCAGCAAATAGTTAAAGGTCACAGTCTGATCGTTATGGGCACCCAGAGTGATAGAAATCACAACGATGACCAGCAAAAATAAAAAAATCAGCAGATATTTCACATTCGTTCCTGTAATGCCGGATGTTCCGGATGAATTATGCCAAAAACTCTCGTCCCGACCTAATAAGTTAGCATTTCCGAACAAAGCTGGGAAATATTGCAGCGGCTTTAAATGCAGTCTGTATCAACTTCGACCAATTTTGAAGACTATATCCGAAGTTGCGCATATCACTGCCATCAGGCCAATAAGAAGTATATGGGGATTCAGTACGGGGAATTAAAGGGGCGCGGCGAGCGCCCCTTTTGGTGACAAACACTTATCTGTTTTTTCCGGTCATTCGCGCTCACGAATTTCCTGATTTTCTGCCGGCGGTGGCGTCAGCGGGCCGACGTAACGTTCGGTCAGCCAGCAGGCCACCGTCACCAGTATCCAGCTGATCCCCACGGATGCCAGCAGGTCACGCGGCCAGTGCATACCCAGCATCAGGCGGCTGCCCATAACCACCACTGCCCACACCATCAGCACCGTGACCGTGTTGTAGTGCTTACGGCGCCATAACAGCCCGATACCTAACAAAGCCCAGGTAGCCGCAAACATGGTATGACCGGAAGGAAATGCGTATCCGGTATCGTTCTGCCAGCTTTTGTTCAGCCAGTGCGGGATTTGCACGTTATCACCCAACACTTCTTTCACCTGAGCGCTGCGCACTTTCCTTTTCTGGGCGTAAAAATCCTCAACGTCCATATGATGGTCAGTGCCCAGCCACGCCACATAGGGCCTCGGCTCACGGACTTCCCCCTTGATGTAATCTTTCGCATACTGCCCGACCAGCAGAGAGGCGATGATAATCAGGCCCAGTCCGATGGCGGGTTTAAGCCGAAAACGCAGACACCACAAAAACCAACCACAAAGGATCACTGTGGTGATGATTCCCCACGCTGACTCACGGTTTCAGTGACCCAGTACAACGGGCGCAACACGGCCGGATTTCCTCCCGGCACCCAGAGCCAGCCGCTTATCCATACCGCTGCGGGCATCAGCATTAAAATTACAGCCCCGAGAGCGGTGCGTTTGGCGATATCAAACATAGTTGTCCTTTCCGTCAGTCGTAAAAGAATTGGAGTGTAGCAACGTTGTCACTGCATCACATTCTCAATGCTTCGATTGTTGAGGATGCAGTTATAATTCATATCTTATTAACTAATCGTTCAAATATTCCCGCTAAAATGAACAGCAAACTGTGGCAAAATGGTGCCCTGTCATGATGGAAAGGCACCGATTCCCTATCCACAGGCCGCATCTGAACGTAGGATGCGCATCAACAAGTAAAATACTCACTGTGAATCAAGACTATTTGTGGTTTTTTTGGAGCGTAAAATGCAGCTGAAACGGGTGGCAGAAGCCAATCTGCCAACACCTTGGGGCGATTTCCTGATGGTGGGTTTTGAAGAATTGGCCACCGGGCACGACCACCTGGCGTTAGTTTTTGGTGACATCAGCGGTGAAACACCCGTTCTTGCGCGAGTTCACTCTGAATGTCTGACCGGTGATGCTTTATTCAGCCTGCGCTGTGACTGTGGTTTTCAGCTCGAAGCAGCACTGAATCACATTGCTGAGGAAGGCCGCGGTATCCTGATGTATCACCGTCAGGAAGGCCGTAACATCGGCTTGCTCAATAAAATCCGTGCTTATGCGCTGCAGGACAAAGGCTACGACACCGTCGAAGCCAACCACCAGCTCGGGTTTGCCGCTGACGAGCGTGACTTCACGCTGTGTGCGGACATGTTCAAACTGCTCGGCGTGGATTCCGTTCGTCTGCTGACCAACAATCCGAAGAAAGTCGAAATTCTGACTGAAGCCGGGATCCATATTACCGAACGCGTCCCGTTGATCGTGGGCCGTAATCCGGAAAACGAGCGCTACCTGTCGACCAAAGCAGCCAAAATGGGTCACCTGCTCGATAAGTAACGGCTATATAGTCCGATGAAAATATTAAGGGCACCTTAAGAAGGTGCCCTTTTTTATGGCAGAAGGTCAGGTATTACAGCATTTTGCGGATCACATAATGCAGAATGCCGCCGTTCTGGAAGTACGTCAGCTCATTGCCGGTATCAATACGACAGCGGGCATCGACCGTTTCTTTATGCCCGTCGGCATAAACGATATGCACCGCGACGTCCTGCCCCAGCGTCAGGGTTTGTAATCCGCTGACACTAATCTGCTCGTCGCCGGTCAGTTTCAGCGTTTTACGGGTCACACCCTGCGGGAATTCGAGCGGTAGAATCCCCATCCCGATCAGATTCGAACGGTGAATACGTTCGAAAGATTCGGCGATAACGACGCGCACGCCAAGAAGACGCGGTCCCTTTGCTGCCCAGTCACGGCTTGAACCCGAACCGTATTCTTTACCCGCAATCACCGCCGTCGGCACACTTTCATGCTGATAACGCATCGCGGCATCGTAAATCGCCAGCTGATCCTGCGAAGGAATATGACGGGTATAACCGCCCTCCACACCCGGCACCATTTCGTTTTTGATACGGATGTTGGCGAATGTACCGCGCATCATGACTTCATGGTTACCACGGCGTGAACCATAAGAGTTAAAGGCTTTTGGTTCGACACCATGCTGTTTGAGATACAGCCCCGCCGGGCTTTCCGCCTTAATATTACCGGCTGGTGAAATGTGGTCGGTAGTGACGGAGTCCGCCAGAATCGCCAGAATACGGGCATCTTTGATGTCTTCGAGCGCATCCGGTTCGGCTTTCATATCACTGAAGAACGGCGGATGGCGGATGTAAGTGGAATCTTCCTGCCAGGTGTAGGTCGGCGTGCCGTCAACCTGAATCGCCTGCCAGCTGGCATCTCCGTTGAAGACTTCGGCATATTCTTTGTGGAACATTTCCGTCGTCACCTGCCCGACCGCATTGGCAATGTCATTAGCAGAAGGCCAGATATCTTTCAGATACACCGGCTTGCCGTCTTTGTCCTCGCCGAGCGCATCGGTCGTCAGATCGACATTCATATTCCCCGCCAGCGCGTAAGCCACCACCAGCGGCGGTGAAGCCAGCCAGTTGGTTTTAATCAGCGGATGAATACGCCCTTCGAAGTTACGGTTACCGGAAAGAACCGCACCGACCGTCAGATCACCGGCTTTAATCGCCGATTCAACCGGTTCTGGCAACGGCCCGGAGTTACCGATACAGGTTGTACATCCGTAACCCACCAGATTAAATCCGAGTTGTTCCAGATACGGCATCAGACCGGCGGCATTAAGATAATCGGTCACCACTTTAGAACCCGGCGCCAGCGAGGTTTTCACCCACGGCTTACTGGTGAGACCTTTTTCAGCAGCATTTTTGGCCAGCAAACCGGCCGCCATCAGCACGCTCGGGTTCGAGGTGTTGGTACAAGAGGTGATGGCGGCAATCACCACCGCGCCGGTGGTCAGGGCATAATGCTGCCCGTCCAGCGTGAACGTCTCTTTATCGCTGCGCCCCGCTTTGCTGTTGCCCAGCTCCAGTTCCGTCGCCGCTTTAAACGCTTTGGGAACGTTGGGCAGTGCCACGCGATCCTGCGGTCGTTTCGGCCCGGCCAGACTCGGCTCGACTTCACCCATATCCAGCGCCAGCGTACTCGTAAACACCGGCTCATCACCGGCATTACGCCACAAGCCCTGAACCTGAGAATAGGCCTTCACCAGTTCGATTTGCTCGTCGCTGCGGCCACTGAGTTTCATATAACTCAGGGTGACGTCATCCACCGGGAAGAATCCGCAGGTGGCACCGAATTCCGGCGACATATTGGCAATGGTGGCGCGGTCGGCCAGTGGTAAGTCAGCCAGTCCGTCACCGTAGAATTCGACAAATTTGCCCACCACGCCGTGTTTGCGCAGCATCTGCGTGACCGTTAACACCAGGTCAGTCGCGGTGATGCCTTCGCGTAATTTACCGGTGAGTTTGAACCCGACAACATCCGGGATCAGCATGGAAACCGGTTGTCCGAGCATGGCCGCTTCGGCTTCGATACCGCCGCAGCCCCAGCCTAAAATACCCAACCCGTTGATCATGGTGGTGTGCGAATCGGTGCCGACCAGTGTGTCGGGATAGGCGACCGTTTTGCCATCCTGTTCTTCATACCAGACCGTTTGCCCGAGGTACTCAAGGTTGACCTGATGACAGATACCAGTGCCGGGCGGAACCACGCGGAAACGGTTGAAGGCTTTTTGTCCCCAGCGCAGGAACTGGTAGCGCTCGTTATTACGCTCCATTTCAAGGCGGACGTTTTCATCAAAGGCCTGATCATCACCAAATTCATCGACCGTTACGGAGTGGTCGATAACCAGATCTACAGGCGATAACGGGTTTACCTGTTCGACGTTACCGCCAAGCCGTTTGACCGCCTGACGCATTGCCGCCAGATCGACCACGGCGGGTACACCGGTGAAGTCCTGCATCAGAACGCGCGCCGGGCGGTAAGCAATTTCCCTGTCCGCATGGCCGGTTTTCTGCCAGCTGACCAGTTCCTGTAAATCACTTTCCGTGACTGTGTCGCCATCGACATGGCGCAGCAGATTTTCGAGTAACACTTTGAGGGATTTAGGCAGGCGCTGGATATCACCCAGCGTTTTGGCTGCGAGTGGCAGGCTGTAGTAGTGGAACTCCTTGTTCTGGACCGCCAGCTTATCCAGACTGTTCTTGCGAATAGACGACATAGCTTCTCCTTTAGCGCTCAGCGTGGCCTTAAGGAATAACCCGCTGGCTTATAAGTGCATAGTTAAAGATAACACAAATAATTGTTAACATTCCGATAACAGCTCAAAGTGTTCAACAGACAAAAAAAAATCCCGCAGCATCATCAGAGGCGGCGGGACTGGCGGTCAGCAAAGAAAATGTTGCGGTTTATTTCACCGGCAATTTGATGTCTTTAAACATCTCTTCAATATCTTCGTTGGATCGCAAGGAAATGGCGGAATCCACTACATCACGCGTCAGATGCGGCGCAAAGCGCTGGATAAAATCGTACATGTAACTGCGCAGGAACGTACTGCGGCGGAAACCGATTTTAGTGGTGCTGTAGGTGAAGATATCGCGCGCATCGACGGTGACCAGATCCGGATCTTGCACCGGATCCACCGCCATACTGGCGATCACCCCGACGCCGAGCCCCAGACGTACATAAGTTTTGATCACGTCGGCATCGGTGGCAGTGAAAACAATGCGTGGCGTCAGACCGGCGCGGTTAAACGCGGTATCCAGTTCGGAGCGGCCGGTAAAGCCGAAGGTATACGTGACGATAGGATAAGCGGCCAGTTCTTCGATGGTGACTTTCTCTTTGCCCGCCAGCGGATGATCCGGCTGAACCACGACCGCACGGTTCCAGTGGTAACAAGGCAACATCACCAGGTCATCATAAAGATGCAAGGCTTCGGTGGCGATAGCGAAATCCGCATTACCTTTGGAAACGGCTTCAGCAATCTGAGTCGGAGAACCCTGATGCATATGCAGCGAAACGCGCGGGTAACGCTCGATAAAGCCTTTAATCACATTCGGCAGGGCATAACGTGCCTGCGTGTGCGTGGTCGCCACATACAACGACCCTTTGTCCGGGTAGGTGTGCTCGCCAGCCACGGCTTTGATGGCATCCACTTTAGACAAGACTTCACGGGCAATACGGATAATTTCCTGCCCGGCGGGAGTCACCTGCGTGAGATGTTTGCCACTGCGCGAAAAAATCTGGATCCCCAGTTCATCTTCCAGCATGCGAACCTGTTTACTGATACCCGGCTGCGACGTGTACAGGCCTTCTGCCGTCGAACTGACGTTCAGATTGTGATTAACAACCTCTACGATGTAGCGCAGTTGCTGCAATTTCATATCTCATACCACCCTGGTTTCAAACCCTGTCGCCATCCCTGTTCATCCGTTGGCTGAACAGTCTGGAAATGATTTTTTTATCGACTACCGGAAGTCTGTGAACGCACCGTTTTTATGCCCCAGACGCATTAACTTATTACTTAAGTGCATAAGAATAAATTTTATATAACAATTATATCAATTATTAACGTCATGTATACCCGAAGAACATAACGATAATCGTGGTCTGTCGCAGACTGATAATAAAAATACACAGAACTCAGCGATGATAGATCTTAATGCAATAAAAAAACCAGCCCGGAGGACTGGTTTTTTACAACTGCGCAACAGGATGCAGTCATTCGGTTATCGCCTAAATAATTCAAGTCGCAGCAAGGCGGCAAACACTTGCATCCCCTGTCACAGGGCTAACCCTGTGACAGGGGTGACTGAGCGCAGCCAATGCATCGGCACGTTGAATTATGACGGCGATAATTATTTTTTGCCTTCGACCCATTTACCATCAACAAAGAACGCCGTCCAGCCAGTGGCTTTACCGTCTTTCTCAGAGGATACGTACTGCTGCTTAGTCTTGCGGCTGAAACGTACCATCGATTTATTACCTTCCGGGTCAGCGACTGGCGCATCGGCCAGATAGCTCAGTTTTTCCGGCAGACGATCTTTAAAGCGTTTCAGTTCTTCCACCAGCGGTGCGCGGGTTTCGCGCGATTTAGGGAAAGTATTGGCCGCCAGGAAGACCCCTGCCGCACCATCACGCAGAACGAAATAGGCGTCTGATTTCTCACACGGCAATTCTGGCAATGGAACCGGATCTTCTTTCGGCGGTGCAACGTCACCGTTACGTAAGATCTTACGGGTGTTTTTACACTCGTCGTTGGTACAGCCCATGTACTTACCGAAACGCCCCATTTTCAGGTGCATCTCAGAACCACATTTCTCGCACTCAACGATCGGGCCGTCATAGCCCTTAATGCGGAACTCGCCCTGCTCGATTTCGTAGCCATCACATTCCGGGTTATTACCGCAGACATGCAATTTACGCTGATTGTCGATGAGATAGCTGTCCATCGCCGTGCCGCATTTGCCGCAACGACGTTTCGCACGCAGCGCATTGGCTTCGGCTTCGTCGCCTTCCAGAATGTTGAGCACTTCGGCATCAGCAATCAGGTTGATGGTGGTTTTGCAGCGCTCTTTCGGCGGCAACGCATAACCGGAACAACCCAGGAAGACGCCGGTGCTGGCGGTGCGGATCCCCATCGGACGGCCACAGGTCGGCATTCGATGCTGGTCAGTACCATCTGATTAGGGCGCATACCGCCTTCCTCAGGATCTTTCTCGGCGGTTTCTAACTGCTGGCTGAATTCACTGAAGAATTCATCGAGAACCGCTTTCCATTCCGCCTTGTTATTAGCGACCTGATCCAGCCCGTCTTCCATGCGTGCGGTGAAATCGTAGTTCATCAGTTCGCGGAAGTTTTCTTCCAGACGATCGGTGACGATTTCGCCCATTTTCTCGGCATAGAAACGACGGTTTTCAACGTGTACGTAACCGCGATCCTGAATGGTCGAAATGATCGACGCATAAGTAGACGGACGGCCAATGCCACGTTTTTCCAGCTCTTTAACCAGTGATGCTTCGCTGAAACGCGCAGGCGGCTTGGTGAAGTGCTGAGTTGGCAGCAGTTGTTGCAGCTCCAGTTCAGTGCCCACTTCAATCGCCGGTAAGGTTCTGTCTTCGTCGCCTTTACGCAACGCAGGCATCACTTTGGTCCAGCCATCAAAACGCAGCGTACGGCCTTTGGCACGCAGGGAATAATCACCGGCTTTAACCGTCAGCGTGGTGGAATCGTACTGAGCTGGTGTCATCTGACACGCCACAAACTGGCGCCAGATCAACTGATACAGGCGCTGTGCATCCGCTTCCATATCTTTCAGCTGTTCGGAAACAACGGCCACATCAGAAGGACGAATCGCTTCGTGCGCTTCCTGAGAGTTCTCTTTGTTGCTGTACTGCAGCGGGGCTTTCGGCAGGTATTTATCGCCGAAATTCTCGCCAATATAGCCGCGTACCATTTCCACCGCGTCCTGGCTCAGGTTGGTGGAGTCAGTACGCATATAGGTAATGTGACCGGCTTCGTACAGACGCTGGGCCATCATCATGGTTTTCTTCACACCGAAGCTCAGACGCGTACTGGCAGCCTGTTGCAACGTAGAAGTAATGAACGGCGCACCCGGTTTGCTGCTGGTCGGTTTGTCTTCACGATCAACCACGGTGTAGCGCGCTTTCTCAAGCAGCGAAACGGCTGCGTGAGTCTGTTCCTTATTCACCGGCTTAAACGGTTTTTCCAGGTGATGCGTGACTTCCATTTGCAGGGCGGTTTCTTTCTTCGCCAGCAAATCTGCATGCAATTCCCAGTATTCTTCCGGCACGAACGCTTTGATTTCTTTCTCGCGTTCCACGACCAGACGCACTGCCACGGACTGAACACGGCCAGCGGATAAACCACGGGCAATTTTCTTCCACAGCAGCGGGGACACCATGTAACCCACCACGCGGTCCATAAAGCGACGCGCCTGCTGAGCATTAACACGATCAATATTCAGTTCGCCGGGTTCTTTGAAGGCATTCTGAATCGCGTTTTTGGTAATTTCGTTAAATACCACGCGGCTGAAACGTTTTTCATCACCGCCAATCACTTCCCGCAAATGCCAGGCAATCGCCTCTCCTTCGCGGTCAAGGTCGGTTGCGAGATAGATGTGGTCAGCTTTTTCCGCTAACGCTTTTAACTCAGCAACAACCTTTTCTTTACCGGGAAGTATTTCGTATTGAGCAGTCCAGCCATGAAACGGATCGACGCCCATGCGATTAACCAGCGCAGTTTTCTCATCCTTTTTTACTTTTTTCTTTGTTTTTTCTTCGGTTGAGACGGCGGTTTTTTTAGCAGCGGATCCACTGGTCGGTAAATCACGGATATGACCGACGCTGGACTTAACCACGTAGTCATTTCCTAAATATTTATTAATCGTTTTGGCTTTTGCCGGGGACTCAACTATTACGAGAGCTTTGCCCATAATTACCTTTACCTGAATGATTCTTCATCAACTGAAGAAGATTTTGTCTAGTTATGCCGCGGCACAATATCACGTCTTTTTTTATATTGCGGCAGTGAGTCAGAACGTCAACTCATTTCTTTAAAAGAAGGAGCGAACTGACTTCCAGAGGTTCAAAACACTGATTCTGCAAGGGATTAACCAGACAGGGCTCAGCAGAATGCGCCCATTTTTATGTCAAATAATGACCAAGCGTAAACAAAACATTCCACCTGAAGCCACAAAATCCCACACTCTACCTGATTAAAATCGTCACGCAAACTAATTAACACGTAAACGCTCTTTTCGCCAATCCGTGCAAACTCTTGACTGTTTAGTACAAATAACAATCAACCGTTCAGGTGGATTACCCACAGCAGATTTGCGGTTTTCTCCGTCGCGGGATTACAATAACGTCAGCAATTATAGTGGGGAGTAAATATCATGCACGAAAATACATCGGCAATTAGTCGCGAAGCTTTACTGGTCGAGGCGAATAAGGTTATCCGTGAGCACGAAGATTACATGCACGGAATGCTGGCGACAGACGTTGAGCAGAAAGGCAATGTGCTGGTTTTCCGCGGGGAGTTTTTCATGGATGACGACGGTTTACCGACCAGAAAAACCACGGCGGTATTTAATATGTTTAAACATCTGGCGCATCTTTTTTCAGAAAAATACCATCTCGTCGATTAAGCGTAAAAAAAGACTAATAAAGGTAAGCGTTACCGATTATCTCTTGCAGTAAATCGGGACAATAAAAAAGGGACAATAATGTCCCTTTTTGCTTTTAATGCTCAGCAACAACCATTAACGTTCTGCCCGTTCAGGCGTTACAGTAACGGCTTCTGACTGCGCTGCAACCAGCGCAGAAACAGGCGATCGGCGCTTTCTGCCGCACTGCCGGTAAACCGGTCCATCATGCGTTTACGGCGGCTGTAACGCACCGCGATCACTTCATGATTTTTCATTTCAGCAATCAGTAAATCATCACTGGTACCGATCGCGTCAATCAGACCATTTTCTCGTGCCTGCGTACCGAACCAGTGTTCGCCGGTCGCTACCGCATTAATGTCCAGTGAAGGACGGTTCTGATGCACGAATTCCTTGAATAGCACATGCGTTTCGTTCAGGTCTTCACGGAATTTCTCGCGCCCTTCCTCGGTGTTTTCACCCAGCAACGTCAGCGTCCGTTTGAACTCACCCGCCGTATGCAACTCAATATCAATGTCGTTCTTTTTCAGCAAACGGTTGAAGTTAGGGATTTGCGCCACAACACCGATGGAACCGATGATGGCAAACGGCGCGGCAACGATTCTGTCCGCCACGCACGCCATCATATAACCGCCGCTGGCGGCTACTTTATCCACGGCAACGGTCAGGCGGATCCCGCTCTGACGCAGGCGAACCAGTTGTGAGGCCGCAAGGCCATAGCCGTGTACCACCCCGCCCGGACTTTCGAGGCGCAGCAGCACTTCGTCTTCCGGTGTCGCCACCGCCAGAACCGCCGAAATTTCTTCACGCAGCGACGTGACTTCGTGGGCATCCATACTGCCTTTAAAATCGAGCACATACAGGCACGGTTTGCTTTTCGAGCCACCGGTTTTTGCCTGCAGTTTTTTCTGTTTGGCTTCCGCTTTGTCTTTATTCTTCAGTTCCTTGCTGCGAATTTTCAGCTCGGCAGGATTCATACGCGCACTGCGCATTTCACGTTGCATTTCGCGGTACTGTTCGCCTAAGTCGATCAGCTGTAACTCACCTTTGCTGTGAGATTTACGGTGACGAAGGCCAATCACCAGAATGATCAGTGCGCCGATGGCGATCACTACGGTCACAACTTTGGCCAAAAACAGCCCATAAAGAGAAAGTAAATCCACAAAACCGCCTTATCTATGTGGTCATAAAACCGTGGTCAGAAAGATGTTGAACATTCTAGACAATCGTCGCTGCGGCGTCTTGTTTGAATATGACATTGTCAATCGTACGTAAAACTGAGTGCGTCAGTGTTCCAATTTTGTTACAAAAGAACTGTCCGTTTTTAGGTTAATCATTGAAACTCATGCCCATTTGAGGCATACAAGCGGTGATCACTGCCAAAACACCCCAAATTTTCGCCAAATGTCGGATCCCGGTTGAGCGCAATTTCTCCCGTTCCCGGCATTTTTGATATTAAGTGCGCCAGATGTGATGACGGCCATTTGCCGCCACATCGCACCCTGTTTAAGAGGACTGACTGTGCATTACCATCCTAAATCTGATTTGCTCAATAACCGCATTATTCTCATTACCGGCGCTGGCGACGGCATTGGTCGCGAAGCCGCCCTGACCTACGCCCGCTTCGGCGCGCAGCTGATTTTGCTGGGTCGCACTGAGAGCAAACTGGCCAGCGTGCAGCAGGAAATTGCGGCAAGAAACCTGCGCCCGGCTTTTATTTATGCACTGGATTTACTGACCGCCAGCCAGCAGGATTGCCAGCGCGTTGCCGATCAAATCGCGCAATGGGTACCGCATCTCGACGGCGTTTTGCACAATGCAGGCTTGCTGACTGAGATTATGCCGATGGCCGAAATTCAGTTGCAGGACTGGATGAACGTGATGCAGGTTAACGTGAATGCAACCTTTATGCTGACGCAGGCGTTACTGCCGCTGATGCTGAAATCCGCCAGCTCTTCTCTGGTCTTCACCACCTCCAGCGTGGGACGCGAAGGTCGCAGCGGCTGGGGTGCCTACGCCGTGTCCAAATTCGCCACCGAAGGCATGATGCAGGTGCTGGCTGAAGAACATAAGCATACCGGTTTGCGCGTCAACTGCATCAATCCGGGCGGTACGCGCACCAGCATGCGTGCCTCGGCGTTCCCCGATGAAAACAAAGATAAACTCAAAACACCGGCCGACATCATGCCGTTGTATCTTTACCTGATGGGCGATGACAGCCGCCGTAAAACCGGTATCAGTTTTGATGCCCAGCCGGGGCGTAAAGCCGGTCCGGCAGAATAATCACGGAGCCACTGATGACCGAAGATCGCCACAAGCAGCGCCAGCAAAAACTGAAAGAACAGGTTGACGCACGTATTGATGCTGCCAAAGAACAGCGCGGCATTTTGATTGTTTTTACCGGCAACGGTAAGGGCAAAACCACCGCGGCCTTTGGTACCGTCACCCGCGCGGTCGGGCATGGTATGCGTGCGGCAGTGATCCAGTTTATCAAGGGTGAATGGCCGAACGGCGAGAAGAACCTGCTCGAGCCGCACGGCGTAGAATTTCAGGTGATGGCGACCGGTTTTACCTGGGAGACGCAGAATAAAGAGACCGATACCGAAGCCTGTCAGGCTGTCTGGCAGCACGGCAAACGCATGCTGGCCGATGCCGCGTTGGATCTGGTGGTGCTCGATGAACTGACCTACATGGTCAGTTTCGGCTATCTGGATTTACAGGATGTGGTGGACGCGCTAAATGCCCGTCCGGCGCACCAGACGGTGATTATTACCGGACGTGGTTGTCATCGTGATTTGCTGGAAATGGCCGATACCGTCAGCGAACTTCGGCCGGTAAAACATGCCTTTGACGCCGGTATTATGGCGCAACAGGGCATCGACTGGTGACGCCCTGTTTCACCGGTTAAAGCTCAATCTGACATTCTGCCAGCGTCGCCATTTCGTTATGAATCGCGCAGGCGGCATCAATCAGCGGTAACGCGAGCGCCGCGCCGCTGCCTTCGCCCAGCCGCAGGTTCAGATCAAAATACGGTGTCAGGCCCAGTGCTTCAAGCGCCAGCGTCGCGCCCTGCTCTGCCGAAAGATGTGAAGGAATGAGATAGGGTTTCAGCGCAGGCGCAATCTGGCATGCCGCCAGCGCGGATGCGTAAGAAAGAAAACCATCCAGCACCAGCGGAATACCGGCAGCTGCCGCTCCCATCATGGCACCCGCCATCGCCACCAGTTCAAAGCCCCCCACTTTCGCCATCACATCCATTGCATCTGACGGATCAGGCTGATTGACCGCAATGGCTTTTTCCACCACGCTGATTTTATGCGCCAGTCTGTCCGGTGGCAGATTCGCACCCAGTCCGACTGTTTGCGCAGGCTGAGCACCGGTCAGCACCGCGACCATCGCCGCTGCGGGCGTGGTATTTGCCATACCGAGTTCGCCGACAGCCAGCAGCGATAAGCCGCTTTCAGCTTTAGCTATCACCCGTTCTGCACTCCAGATCAGCAATGACTCAGCCTGTTCGCGCGTCATCGCCGGGCCGGTGGCAATATTTCCCGTTCCCTGCGCCACTTTATGGTTGAGCGTACCAGGAATATCCGGCCCAATGATCCCGCAGTCAATCAGCGTAACCTGCGCACCGGCCGCTCTCGCCAGCACGGAAACCCCGGCTTTCCCCTGCACAATATTCACCGCCTGAATGGCAGTTACAACCTGCGGAGACGGCGTGACACCTTCCTGCCACACACCGTGATCGGCAGCCATCACCAGCACTTCTTTGCTCGGAAAATGCAACGGCTGATTGCCACGAATGGAGGCCAGCTGGATCGCCAGTTGTTCCAGGCGGCCAAGGCTGCCCAGCGGTTTAACCAGACTGTCGAGCCGTTGTGCCGCCTTCTGCGCGGCCTGTGTATCAGGTTCAGCAATCTGACGGAGGATATTTGCCAGCGAAGCCATCGGGTTGTCCTTATTATTTTAAAAAGTTAAATACCGCTGTCGTTAAAACGCTGGATCACACAAGCGCCATGACTGAGATCGATTTCACACAGGCAGCCCTGCTTAAACGGGAAGCGCCACATGTCGGAGGGTGCCAGTTTGAGCATCATCGCCAGCAACAGGCTGAGCGAACCCTGATGCGCTACGATCGCTAACCGGCTTACCTGTGGACGCAAATGCAGCTGCTGCAAAGCCTGACGGATACGCAGGGTGAAATCTGTAAAAGATTCGCCCTGCGGGACATCGGCCTTTTGCCAGTCCTGACACCAGGCCTGATAACCTTCAGCCTGCGAGGCTTCCAGCTCCTTGTGATGGCGCATTTCCCAGTCGCCAAACGCCATCTCTTGCAACAGAGGCTGAGTTTCCATCATCAGTTCGCGTCCGTGAGCAATTATCGCCGCCGTATCGCGGCTGCGGCGCATATCGGTGTGGATCAGCGCATCGAGTGGCACAGAAGCCAGCTGGCGGCCGACGTGCTGCGCCTGTCGCTCACCTTCAGCAGTCAGCGCAATGTCGCTGCTGCCGCAAAAAACGCCGCTTACATTAGCCTGAGTTTGTCCGTGCCGTATCAGATACAGTTTCATTATTTTGTCCTTTATCTCAGTGCCATAGCAGGAAAAACAGGAAGACCAGTTCACTTAATTCGCACGCTGCCCCCAGGGTGTCACCGGTCTGACCGCCAATGCGGCTGGCAACAAAACGCCGGAAGCCGAAGACAAACAGCAGCGTCACCAGCAATGCAAACAGGGATGATAACCCGCCGATGAACAACACGAGCGCCGTCATCAGCAGCAATGTGACACCGAAGCGCCCTTCACTGATTTTACCGATAAATAAATTGCCCATTCCCGATTCGCGGGCATAAGCCTGACGGTACATCATCACCGCCATCATGCCCCGCCCGACAACCGGCGTGACGATAAGAAGCGCCAGCACCGGCAATCCGTCCGCACTCATCTGATAAATCAGCGCTGTACGCAGTACAACGGCTACAATCAGCGCCAGCGCGCCATTAGTGCCGATGCGGCTGTCGCGCATGATTTCAAGGATCCGCTCGCGGCTGCGTACCGAAAACAAACCGTCGCAACTGTCAGCTAATCCGTCGAGATGCAGACCGCCGGTCAGCATAATGTGCGCGATGACAACGGCGATTGCCGCGACAAGCGCGCCGACATGTGGCATGACAGTCCACCATACCAGCGCGGTAAGTAAACCCATCACCAGTCCGACCAGCGGAAAACAGACAATCCCGCGGGAATACTCTTTCAGTTCAACGCCGTCGCACCATCGTTCCTTCACCGGAATGCGGGTAAGAAACTGCAACATCGCCAGAAACTGCCGCCAAAAAGCCATAATAAATTCCCTTTTCTGAGTGGTTTTATTCCGATATTTTTACCGGTAGCGGAATGCCTGAGACAATCAGGTAAACGTCGTCCGCTGCGGCGGCCAGTTGCTGATTTACCCGCCCGGCGATATCACGAAAACGCCGCGCCAGCAGGTTGTCCGGCACGATACCCATGCCCACTTCGTTGGTGACAATAATCACCTCGGATTCAGGATGTTGCGCAGCTTCCATCAGCTGTGCAACTTGCGCAAAAATGTGCTGTTCTATCGCGTCAAAATCCATCTCTTCCGGCGGTGTTTCACCGGCAATATCAAACAGAAGATTGGTGATAAGCGTCGTGATGCACTCGATAATAATGGTCGGAAACTGCGCCTGATGCGCACGCACAACATTACCCAGGTCACGATAGCTTTCAAAAGTATGCCAGTGAGCCGGACGTTGTTGCTGGTGATAACGGATGCGCTCCGCCATTTCGGCATCGGTCACGACCGAGGTGGCGATATACAGCACCTCGCCGCCACGTTTTTCAGCCACCTGCTCGGCAAAACGGCTTTTGCCGCTGCGGGCACCGCCGGTGATCAGCATCATAATCGGCTCCTTGCTTTCTGTTGGTTAATTCAACATTCGTCATAAATGACGTTATGCCCTGAATTTTGAGCAAAAAAAACCGCAGTCACTGACTGCGGTTTATGAGCATAGACGCAAGTGCCTCGCTTGTCAGCGATTAACCCCGTTTTGCCGGTCCGGTTGCACGACGTGCCGGTGCAACCTGAGTGTGGCGCTTAACAGCACGACGGATCTGGTTAGCTTTCACACGACGACGGTCACGTTCAACCGGCAGTTTGCTGACGGTTTCTTCGGTCATATCGACCAGTGTGCGCAGATAGTTGATGTCTGGCAGATCCAGCTCTTTATAGCCGCCACGAGGCAGGCCTTTAGGCAGGTTCAGGTCACCATAACGCACGCGGATCAGACGGCTGACCTGCACGCCAACGGCTTCCCACAGACGACGAACTTCGCGGTTACGCCCTTCTGTCAGGGTCACGTTGTACCACTGGTTCAGGCCTTCGCCGCCCTGGAATTTGATCGAGCGGAATGCAGCAGGACCGTCTTCCAGCTGCACGCCACGGCTCAGTTGTTTGATTTTTTCATCATCAACCTGACCGAACACACGTACGGCATATTCGCGCTCAACTTCACGGCTCGGGTGCATCAGGCGGTTAGCCAGTTCACCGTCGGTGGTGAATAACAGCAGGCCGGAGGTGTTAACGTCCAGACGCCCTACCGCAATCCAGCGTGAACCGCGCATTTTTGGCAGACGGTCAAAGACGGTCGAACGGCCTTCCGGATCACTGCGCGTACACAACTCGCCTTCCGGCTTGTAGTACGCCAGCACGCGGCAGACAGTGTCCTGAGATTCCATCACTGACAGAACGTGGCCATCAAGACGAATTTTGGTGCCGCCGGTGACTTCCACGCGGTCGCCCAGCGTAGAAATTTTACCGTCAACGCTGACGCGGCCCGCCTGGATCATCGCTTCAACTTCACGACGTGAACCGTGGCCAGCACGCGCCAGGACTTTTTGCAGCTTTTCGCTTTGTCCTTCGGTGCTGTCCAGCGCGTTCTTCGGCTTCTGGTATTTCACTTCTTCTTCTTCGCCGTTTTCATCAAACAGCGCTTCAGCTTTAGGTTTGGTACCACGCGGTTTTAGCGGCGCGCGAGGTTTTTCACCACGGGCATTTTCCGGACGACCCGGTTTGCCTGTACGTGGTTTTTCAATACGGGAGTTCTCGGTGCGTGAATCGCCGCGGCCTGCGTCAGAACGTGGTTTGTCTGAACGCGGCTTGTCGCTGCGTGGTTTATCTGTACGTGGTTTGTCAGTACGTGGCTTTTCGCCACGCTTTTCAGCCCGTGACGGTTCCGGACGGCTTTTAGCTGCGCCGGAATTTCTGCCACTTTTTGGCTTGTCACCAGATGGACGTGCCGGTTTGGCTTTATCGCTGGTGTGCTTCTGGGAATTATACTTCTCGCTCATTGAGCAGCCTCATTTGTCGCCTTCACAGGCGTCGGGGGGAGCCGGCAGCATGACGTGATTCGCCATCTGCCCGCCAAAATTCAGTTATTGCGAAGTGATACAACGACTTACAAAAAAGTCAGCCCGCCATTATACACATTTATCAGTAATTTGTATCCCGCTAAGGACGTTACGGGCTGATTATTTTTCAACCAAATTGCCACATATAACTCACGGGAAGATCAGCGGAAAGGTGCCGGATCGCCCGCGCCTTCACGGATCACTTCCGGTGACGCTTCAGTCAGGTCAATCACCGTGGTCGGTTGCTGACCGAGGGATCCGCCGTCGATGACCAGATCAACCAGCTTGCCTAAATTATCCTTGATGTCTTCCGGATCAGATTCCGCAAAGTCATTGCCCGGCAGCATCAGCGTGGTGGACATCAGCGGCTCACCCAGTGCATCGAGTAATGCGACAGCAATCGGGTTTGACGGCACGCGCAGACCAATGGTTTTACGCTTCTCACTCATCAGGCGACGCGGCACTTCTTTGGTCGCTTTCAGAATGAACGTGTAGTTACCCGGCGTGTTATTTTTGATCAGACGAAATGCCGAATTATCCACGTAAGCGTAAGTGGACAGCTCAGAGAGATCCCGGCACATCAGAGTAAAGTTGTGGTTTCCGTCTAACTGACGGATGCGGCAAATGCGCTCCATCGCGTTCTTTTCTTCCAGACGACAACCCAGCGCATAGCCTGAGTCCGTCGGATAAACGATCACATTGCCCTTGCGCAGCAATTCAACTGCCTGATTAATCAGACGTGGCTGCGGATTTTCGGGGTGAATATAAAAATATTGACTCATTGTTCCCTCTTAATTCTTCTTCTGCGGTCGGGCTTCAGACCGGTTCAATTTCAGGCTGTTTCCCGGCGACCGGCCAGTGTTGCCATACCGGTTCAACGCCTGCGGGAAGCCAAAGTTTGCGCCCCAGCTCAATCCACGAACAAGGCTGATGGAAGTCAGATCCCTGTGAGGCGAGCAAATTATAGTCACGGGCGTAAGCCGCCAGTTGCGCACGCTCATTGGGTGCCTGCTGACACTGCGCGACTTCCATGGCATCGCCGCCCTGTTCTGCAAAGAACGCGAGCAGGCGTTTCAGCCATTTTGTGGACAAGTCATAACGCCCCGGATGGGCGACCACGGCCTGTCCGCCAGACTGATGAATCGCATCAATCGCTTGTTCTATTGTACACCACTGTGGCGGAACGTAGCCGGTCTTGCCTTTGGCGAGGAATTTTTTGAACACCTGGGCGATATTGTCAGCCGCACCAAATTCCACCAGATAGCGGGCAAAGTGCGCCCGGGTTACAGCACCGCCATCGGCCAGACGCAACGCGCCTTCCCATGCACCTTCGATACGCGCTTTCGCCAGTCGACGGCCCATTTCCTGCGCACGTTGCTGACGCAAATCGGCCTGTACTTTCAGTAACGCGATCATCGCCGGATGCGAAGGGTCGATGCCCAGCCCGACGATGTGAATTTCATGGTTTTCCCACAATGTAGAAATTTCAACACCGTTCACCAGTTGCAACGGCAGCTGATTTTCAGCAATGGCCTGTGCCGCCCGCGCCAGCCCTTCAGTACTGTCGTGATCGGTGATCGCCAGAACGCCCACCCGCATTTCCACCGCACGCGCAACCAGGGCTTCCGGCGTTAAATAGCCGTCCGACGCCGTGGTATGGCTGTGAAGATCGTAAATCGTGAATGCAGTGCTGGTGGTCTGATCGTCTGCTGAAGATGAAGTGTTTACGGGTAAAGTCGTTGTCACGTGGGGGATTAACCTGTTTCGGAATGCAGCACCCATCATAACGCGTTAGGGCTTTTCACGTTAGGGATGATTTTCACCTGAACGTGATGCACTGCAACGGTGCGATAACACTTTTTGCACAAAACAGCCGCACTAAAGCGGGGAAGTGCATGAAAAAGAGGGTTGACTTTACATCGCTGAACTAGTTTACTAGTACGCAAGTTCACGGGACAGTTCAGAAATGAACAGCGTGACAAACCGATTCAGAAAGCTTACGTTTTAAAGACGTTAGCTTCATAAACAAACAAGAGTGTCTGATGATGAAAACTCACATGAAGGCGGTTCTCAGCTGGTGGCGTACTTCCCTTTGGCGGGCGGAATAATCACGCATAGCTGTCATCAGACGCTGCAAGATTTCCGAAGCCCGCATAATGCGGGCTTTTTTGTGGCCGTCTATTTGAAATCTGTTTTACAGAAACGTTAAAAAATTTCAGGAAGCAAAATGACTATTCAGAAACCACGATTAGAATTGCTGACCGCAGAAGGAAGTTATCGCGGCGACCCGACGGCCATTTTCCACCAGCTTTGTGGCGCACGTCCGGCCACGCTGCTGCTTGAATCCTCAGAAGTGACCAGCAAAGAAAACCTGAAGAGCCTGTTGATTGTTGACAGCGCCCTGCGCATCACCGCGCTGGGTTCCCGGGTTTCCATTCAGGCACTGACCCCCAACGGCGCTTCTTTACTGTCACTGATTGACGCCGCATTACCGGCTGAAATCCGCAATGATGTTCGTCCGAACGGTCGCGAACTGAGCTTCCCCGTGATTGACCAGATGCAGGACGAAGATGCCCGTCTGCGTTCACGTTCCGTATTTGACGCACTGCGCAGCATTCTGACCTCAGTTGAAACGCCTGCTGATGAACGCGAGGCGATGTTCCTCGGCGGTCTGTTTGCTTATGACCTGGTCGCCGGTTTCGAAGATTTACCGCAACTGCCTTCTGACCAGCGCTGCCCGGATTTCTGTTTCTATCTGGCAGAAACCCTGCTGGTGCTTGACCATCAGAACCGCTCCTGCCGTTTGCAGGCCAGCTTGTTTACCCCTTCAGCTGAGGAGAAACAGCGCCTGCACGAGCGTCTGGAACAGTTGCAACATCAGCTGCAATTACCGGCGCACGCCATTCCGCATCAGAGCGTGCCGGAAATGCAACTGAGCGTGAACCAGAGTGACGAAGAGTTCGGTGCCGTTGTTGAGAAAATGAAAGTGGCGATCCGCGCCGGTGAAATTTTCCAGGTCGTGCCTTCACGTCGTTTCTCACTGCCGTGCCCTGCTCCGCTGGCCGCTTATGAAACGCTGAAAAACAACAACCCGAGCCCGTACATGTTTTTCATGCAGGACAACGATTTCACGTTGTTCGGCGCATCGCCTGAGAGCGCGCTGAAATATGACGCGACGAATCGCCAGATCGAAATCTATCCGATTGCAGGCACCCGTCCGCGCGGTCGCCGTGCTGACGGTTCACTGGATTTAGATCTCGACAGCCGTATCGAACTGGAAATGCGTACCGATCATAAAGAACTGGCCGAGCATCTGATGCTTGTGGATTTAGCGCGTAACGATCTGGCGCGTATCTGTGAGCCTGGCAGCCGTTACGTCGCCGACCTGACCAAAGTTGACCGTTATTCTTTCGTGATGCATCTGGTGTCCCGCGTGGTCGGCACACTGCGTCATGACCTCGACGTGCTGCATGCTTATCAGGCCGTCATGAATATGGGCACGCTGACCGGCGCACCGAAAGTTCGCGCCATGCAGTTGATTTCGGCCTCCGAGCAGACACGTCGTGGCAGTTACGGCGGCGCGGTTGGCTACTTCACCGCTCACGGTGATTTAGATACCTGCATCGTGATCCGCTCAGCCTATGTCGAAGACGGCATTGCCACCGTGCAGGCAGGCGGCGGCGTAGTGCTGGATTCCGTCCCGCAAGCTGAAGCCGACGAAACCCGTAATAAAGCCCGTGCAGTCCTGCGCGCCATCGCCACCGCCCACAATGCGAAAGAGGTATTTTAAGATGGCCGATATCTTACTCATCGATAATGTCGATTCCTTTACTTACAACCTCGTCGATCAGCTGCGTTCAAGTGGTCATAACGTGGTGATTTACCGCAATCAGATCCCGGCTGACGTGATTATTGAAAAACTCAGCCAGCTGGAAAAACCCGTGCTGGTGCTTTCTCCGGGTCCGGGTACGCCTTCCGAAGCGGGCTGCATGCCGGAACTGCTGAAACGTCTGCGCGGTCAGTTACCGATTATCGGTATCTGCCTGGGTCATCAGGCGATTGTCGAGACCTACGGCGGATTTGTAGGTCAGGCGGGTGAAATCCTGCACGGTAAAGCGTCTTCTGTTACGCATGACAACGAAGCGATGTTTGCCGGTATGAACAACCCGCTGCCGGTAGCACGTTACCACTCGCTGGTCGGCAGCCAGATCCCCGACGGTCTGACCGTTAACGCCCGTTTCGGCGACATGGTGATGGCAGTGCGCCACGAAGAAGATCGCGTTTGCGGTTTCCAGTTCCATCCGGAATCCATCTTAACTTCACAGGGCGCCCGTCTGCTTGAGCAGACACTGGCCTGGGCTTTGGCGTAAGGAGAACTGTCATGAAAACGCAAACTATTCCCGGCATTCTCGAAAATCTGTTTCGCGCTCAGACAATGACGCAGGAAGAAAGCCAGCAGTTATTTACCGCCATCGTGAATGGCGAACTGGAACCGGCGCAGCTGGCCGGTGCATTAATCAGCATGAAAGTGCGTGGCGAACAACCGGCTGAAATCGCCGGTGCGGCCAAAGCGTTGCTGGCACACGCGGAACCGTTCCCGCGTCCTGATTATCAGTTCGCTGACATTGTCGGCACCGGCGGCGACGGCACCAACAGCATCAACATTTCTACCGCCAGCGCCTTTGTGGCGGCGGCGTGTGGCGCTCGTGTGGCGAAACACGGTAACCGCAGCGTGTCCAGCCGTTCGGGCTCGTCGGATTTACTGGCGGCGTTTGGTATCCGTCTGGATATGCCAGCGGAAGAATCCCGCGCCGCGCTGGATGACCTGAACGTGTGTTTCCTGTTCGCACCGCAATATCACACTGGTTTTCGCCATGCGATGCCGGTACGCAAAGCACTGAAAACCCGCACGCTGTTTAACGTGCTGGGTCCGCTGATTAATCCGGCACGTCCGCCGCTGGCGCTGATTGGCGTGTACAGCCCGGAGCTGGTGCAGCCGATTGCCGAAACATTGCGTGCGCTGGGTTATGAGCGTGCGGCAGTGGTTCACGGCGGCGGAATGGATGAGGTTGCTATCCACGCAGCCACACAGGTTGCCGAGCTAAAAGACGGTAAAATCACCACTTATGAACTGACGCCGCAGGACTTCGGTCTGGATAATTATCCGATTGAATCCTTGCTGGGCGGCGAGCCGGAAGAAAACCGTGACATTCTGGCACGCTTATTACAAGGTAAAGGAGATCCGGCCCATGAAGCCGCAGTAGCCGTCAATGTGGCGATGTTACTGCGTCTGTTCGGTCAGGAAGACTTAAAGCAAAACGCACAACAGGCTTTGGCCGTCATGCGCAGCGGTGAACCTTACCAGCGCGTGCTGGCATTGGCAGCAAGAGGATAAGTGATGCAGCAGGAAACCGTGCTCCACAAAATTGTACGCGACAAGGAAATTTGGGTCGCGGCACGCAAAGAACAACAACCGCTGGCCAGCTTTCAGAACGAAATAACTCAGAGCCAGCGCAGTTTCTACCATGCCCTGCAAGGTGCAAGAACGGCCTTTATTCTGGAGTGTAAACAAGCCTCTCCGTCGAAAGGAAAGATCCGCGAAAACTTCGATCCGGTAGAAATCGCCAGTGTTTATAAAGACCATGCTTCCGCCATTTCAGTATTAACCGATGAGAAATACTTCCAGGGCAGTTTTGATTTCCTGCCGCTGGTCAGCAAAACCGTCACACAGCCGGTGCTGTGCAAAGATTTTATTATCGACCCGTATCAGATCCATCTGGCCCGCTTTTATCAGGCAGATGCGATTTTGCTGATGCTGTCAGTGCTGGATGATGACCAGTACGTTCAGCTCGCCGCCGTCGCTCACAGCCTGAATATGGGCGTACTGACCGAAGCGAGTAATGAAGAAGAACTGGATCGCGCCGTTAAGCTGAAAGCGAAAGTGGTCGGTATCAATAACCGCGACCTGCGCGATTTGTCCATCGACCTGAACCGCACCCGTGAACTGGCACCGTGCGTTCCGCACGGCGTGACGGTCATCAGTGAATCCGGCATTAATACTTACGGGCAAATTCGTGAGCTCAGCCGCTTCGCCAATGGTTTCCTGATTGGCAGCGCGCTGATGTCAGAACAAGATTTGTCCGCTGCCGTGCGTCGTGTACTGCTCGGTGATAATAAAGTCTGCGGCCTGACCCGCGCTGCGGACGCCAAAGCGGCGTACGACGCCGGTGCCATTTATGGCGGACTGATTTTTGTCGAAACCTCACCGCGTTTCGTCACACAAACGCTGGCGAAAGAAGTGCAGAACGGCGCGCCGCTGAAATATGTCGGCGTATTCCGCGATGAAATCGTCAGTACAGTGGTACAAACCGCAGAGACTCTGAAACTGACCGCCGTGCAACTTCACGGCGATGAGAGCCAGGCCTATATCGATGAACTGCGCGCAACGCTGCCGGAAACAGTGCAGATCTGGAAAGCGCTGAGCGTCAAAGAAACATTGCCCGCGCGCAACCTGAACCACGTGGATCGTTACGTGCTCGACAACGGCAAAGGCGGCACCGGTTATCGTTTCGACTGGAGTAAACTGGCCGGTCACGATCTGAGCAATACGTTACTCGCCGGTGGCCTGAGCGCAGATAACTGCGTCGAAGCTGCACAACTCGGTTGTGCAGGGCTGGATTTCAACTCCGGTGTTGAAAGCGAGCCAGGCATCAAAGATGCCGAAAAAATTACCGCCGTATTCCAGACATTGCGGGCGTACTAAGCCGCACGCAATGACGCAAAAATTGACAGACAGGACGGAATAACATGACTTTACTTAATCCCTACTTCGGCGAATTTGGCGGCCAGTATGTTCCGCAAATTCTGATGCCTGCGCTGGTACAGCTGGAAGAAGCCTTTGTCAGCGCACAGCGCGACCCTGAGTTTCAGGCTGAATTTATTGATTTGCTGAAAAACTATGCAGGTCGCCCGACGGCGCTGACACTGTGCAAAAACCTCACCGCCGGTACTAAAACCAAGCTGTATCTTAAGCGTGAAGATTTGCTGCACGGCGGCGCGCATAAGACTAACCAGGTGTTGGGTCAGGCATTGCTGGCAAAACGCATGGGCAAAACAGAAATCATTGCTGAAACCGGTGCCGGCCAGCACGGTGTGGCATCGGCTCTGGCCTGCGCACTGCTCGGTCTGAAATGCCGCATTTATATGGGTGCCAAAGACATTGAGCGTCAGTCGCCAAACGTGTTCCGTATGCGCCTGATGGGTGCGGAAGTGATCCCGGTACACAGCGGTTCATCCACGCTGAAAGATGCCTGTAATGAGGCACTGCGTGACTGGTCAGGCAGCTATGAAACAGCACACTACATGCTGGGCACCGCAGCAGGTCCGCATCCGTATCCGACTATCGTGCGCGAATTCCAGCGCATGATCGGCGAAGAAACCAAATCCCAGATGCAGGAACGCGAAGGCTGTCTGCCGGATGCGGTGATTGCCTGCGTCGGTGGCGGTTCCAATGCCATTGGCATGTTTGCCGATTTCATCGACGACACCAGCGTGAAACTGATTGGGGTTGAACCGGGTGGTCTGGGTATCGAAACCGGACAACACGGCGCGCCGCTTAAACACGGTCACGTCGGCATTTATTTCGGCATGAAAGCGCCAATGATGCAGACGTCTGAAGGTCAGATTGAAGAGTCCTACTCGATTTCAGCCGGTCTGGATTTCCCGTCTGTCGGCCCGCAACACGCCTTCCTCAACAGCATTGGCCGTGCAGAATATGTTTCGATTACCGATGATGAAGCGCTGGATGCCTTTAAAGAATTGTCCCGTCATGAAGGGATTATTCCTGCGCTGGAATCCTCACACGCGCTGGCTTATGCGTTGAAACTGATCAAGGAAACGCCAGAGAAAGAACAAATCCTGGTCGTGAATTTGTCAGGTCGCGGCGACAAAGACATTTTCACCGTACACGACATCCTGACTGCCCGGGGAGAAATTTAATGGAACGTTATCAGCAATTATTCAAGCGTCTGGAAAGCAAAAAAGAAGGTGCATTTGTTCCTTTCGTTACGCTGGGCGATCCGGGCGTTGAGCTTTCCCTGTCCATCATCGACACGCTGATTGAAGCGGGTGCGGATGCGCTGGAACTGGGTATCCCGTTCTCTGACCCGCTGGCTGACGGCCCGACGATTCAGAATGCTAACCTGCGCGCTTTCGCAGCGGGTGTGACACCGACGCAGTGTTTCAATATGCTCGCACGCATACGTGAAAAGCACCCGGACATTCCGATTGGCCTGCTGATGTACGCCAATCTGGTGTTCCACAACGGTATCGAAACCTTCTATCAGCGTTGCGCTGAAGTGGGCGTCGATTCTGTGCTGGTGGCCGATGTGCCGTTTGAAGAATCCACGCCGTTCCGCGCCGCTGCATTGCGACACGGTATTGCGCCAATTTTCATCTGCCCACCAAATGCGTCGGATGACTTGCTGCGTGAGATTTCTTCTCATGGTCGCGGCTACACTTATTTGCTGTCCCGCGCTGGCGTTACCGGTACGGAGAAGCGCGCGCTGACGCCGCTGAATCACATGGTTGACAAGTTGCGGGAATACAATGCCGCGCCACCATTGCAGGGCTTTGGTATTTCTGAACCTTCACAGGTGAAAGAAACGCTGGCCGCAGGCGCAGCCGGTGCGATTTCCGGTTCAGCAACAGTGCGTATCATCGAAAACAACCAGCATCAGCCTTCTGAAATGCTGGCTCAGCTTTCCCGTTTTGTCAGTGAAATGAAGGCCGCAACCCGCGCATAACCTTCTCTAAAACAGAACCTCAGTCATACAGTGACTAAGGTTCTGTTTCTTTTAATTTCTTACTTTTTTTTACCCCGCTTAATTTGTATTACCCATTTCAATAATCCAAACTAAAATTACTCTGCAGATCAATGATACTGTACGTGAGAGAGATATCATCTGCTCAGTTAAACGTTTGTTTCTTTTGGTTTTATAACAAATCATGGAGAGTTATTTTATGAAGCTATTCAAAACATTGTCCGCATTCTGCATGGCAGCCGTTGTGGTCATGGCCGTTGCCGCTTGTGCACCGACTAAAAAATCAGAAGGAACCGGTGGTTACATCGATGACACTGTTGTCACTACAAAAGTAAAATCAGCCCTGCTGGCCGATAAAACGATTAAATCCACTGAGATTAGCGTCGAGACCTTTAAAGGCCGCGTGCAGTTGAGTGGTTTTGTGACGTCAACGGCGGATGCAAACCGTGCGGTAGAAGTGACGCGTGGCGTTGCAGGTGTACGTTCGATTGAAAATGATATGCGGGTAAAATAAGCCCGCGAATGCGGTATACGCAAATGCAGTAAACTGAAAAGCGAAGAGGCGCCGAAGCGCCTCTTTTTTTTGTGTTTTTTTCTTTGAAATCAGAAACGATAGCCGACGCCAAACATAAAGACCCACGGATCGATCCGGGTGTTGATGTTTTGCTGCTCACCACCGGCTTTGAATTTAACTTCCGTATCAATATCCATCCACCACACAGACATGTTGATTAACCAGTTGTCGTCCAGGTTGTAATCCAGACCCGCCTGCGTTGCCACGCCCCATGAATCTTTGACGCTTAAATCAGACAGCCCGGCATCACGCCCGGTCTGGTTGAAATCCGTGTCATAGAACGTGGTGTAGTTGATACCCACACCGAGGTAAGGACGCAATTTGTCCTGTCTGTCACCGAAGTAATACTGCGCCATCAATGAAGGCGGCAACTGCTTCACTTCTGCGATTGTCCCGGTACTTTGCAAACCGACTTTGTGCTGGAACGGCGTCGCGGCCAGCAACTCCATGCCGATATTGTCGGTGAACATGTAGCCAAGTGTTAAGCCCATCTGGGTATTGTTGTTGATATTAAATGACCCCAGACCCAGCACGTTATCCGAACCTTCTGTCGGACGTACCGTGGCGGTGCCTACGCGAAAAATCACATCCCCTGCCTGATGTGCGCTCGCGACTGCCGGAAATGCCGCTGCTGCGACTAATGCCCAATATGCTGCTTTCATTGTCCCTTCCCTTTGTGTGGATTATTTATCAACCGCGCGAATGATACCTACTCTTTGGTATGGTTTGATCAATGCGAGATCACATCTTTAAAACAAAAAGTAAGAAAATGCATCTTCCGCAAAGCAATCTAAATCTATAAAAACAAAGGAATTGATCTACATCAAAAATGAGGGGATTTTGTAGATTTGTTAACAGGTGTAATCCCAGTTGCTAAAAAAATAGCGTTGCGTAATTTGCATACACATGTTGGTTTTAAAATGGTGCCGTGGGCTGAATACGAATTTACTGGCGATTGTTCTCAGCCCCCTCAGTGAGGTTTACGCAGAGATTCATCAGGCAGACTGACAGGAAATCAGCGCAAAACTATCGGCGGAGTATATTTAAAGGGTACAATCGCCGCCTTATTGATTTTTGCTTTTTGCCAAGGAGCGTCCATGTCTATCACGGCCAGTACGTTGTACCGTGACAGTTATAATTTTATGCGTAATCAGATGAGTAGCGTTTTGGCGCTCTCGGTTCTGGCCGCATTGATTACCGTCATATTGAGCTGGGTTTTAAGTCCTTCCGCTGAGCAGATCGATGCTATCGGCCAACTGATGAGCAACATGACCGGCATGAGCGTCGGCGATATGATGGGTTATATCGAACAGCAAATTACTCCGGAGCAGCAAAGCGCTATTTTCCGCTATAGCCTGGCAGCGCTGTTTTCCACCCTGGCCGGTAACGTTATTCTGGTCGGCGGCGTATTAACGCTCATTCAGCTGGTTTCTCAGGGCGTACGCGCCAGTGTCGTTCAGGTGATGACCGCTTCCCTGCCGGTTCTGCCGCGTCTGGCTATTTTGCTCTTCATTTACAGCGTGATGTTCCGTATCGGGCTGGCACTGCTGTTTGTTCCTGCTTTCCTGATTGCGATTGCATGGGCGTTATCCCCGGTTATCGCGTGCAAAGAGAACACGGGTGCCTTCAAAGCGATGCGCCTGAGTACACGTCTGGCCTTCTCAAATGTACGTCTTGTGGCACCGGCTGTGATGTTGTGGATTGTGGCACAAGTGGTTCTGATGCTGTTTGTCGGCGTTCTGAGCGCACTCAATCCGATGATTGGCGCCGTTATTCTCGGCGCAGTCAGCAATATCATCAGTGCATTTATGCTCATTTATCTGTTCCGTCTTTACATGAAATTACATGCATAATATAGACATACGTTTTTAAGGGGCGCTCCGGCGCCCTTTTCTTTTGTCCGTGAAATGATTCCGGTATAGTCATCCCATACATAAAACATGGAATGAAGTATGAAGCAGCTCCTCGATTTTCTTCCCCTGATTGTCTTTTTTGTGGTTTATAAGCTTTACGACATCTTTGTCGCATCAGGCGCGTTAATCGCTGCCACCGCGTTAGCGTTAGTGATCACCTGGATTCTGTACCGTAAAATCGAGAAGATGACGTTAATCACCTTCGCGATGGTGGCGGTTTTCGGCACCCTGACCCTGGTTTTCCATAATGATGAATTCATTAAATGGAAAGTGACCGTGATTTACGTCCTGTTCTCCGGCGCATTGCTGATCAGTCAGCTGGTGCTGAAAAAGCCGTTAATCCAGCGTATGTTGGGTAAAGAGCTGACATTGCCGGATCACGTGTGGAATAAACTGAACATCAGCTGGGCGATCTTTTTCCTGCTGTGCGGCCTGGCGAACATCTATGTCGCCTTCTGGTTGCCACAGAATATTTGGGTCAACTTTAAGGTCTTTGGCCTGACAGCCCTGACGCTGGTATTTACGCTGTTAAGTGGTATCTATATTTACCGGCATATGCCGGATGATGAAAAAAAATAAGCATTTTTTTGCACAGGCCTTTCTTTGAAAGGCCTTAATCTTTTGACAGTGTGAAGCCCAATACATGAACGAAAAACATAGCTTACCCAATGGTGAAATGGTGTTGCGTACGCTGGCTATGCCCGCTGACACCAATGCAAACGGTGATATTTTTGGCGGCTGGCTGATGTCACAGATGGACATGGGCGGTGCGATCCAGGCGAAGGAAATCGCTAAAGGTCGCGTCGTGACGGTTCGCGTTGATGGCATGACATTCCTCAAGCCGGTCGCGGTCGGTGATGTGGTGTGCTGTTATGCCCGTTGTATCCGTACCGGCAACAGCTCGATTACCATCAATGTTGAAGTCTGGGTGAAGAAAGTCTCTTCTGAGCCTATCGGACAGCGTTACAGAGCCACTGAAGCGGTCTTTACCTATGTCGCCGTGGATGACGAAGGCAAATCACGTCAGTTGCCAGATGGACGTAGTAATTTCAGCGTTGATTCAGACGGTGTTTCTCAGGACTGAGAGATTTCCTGAAACGCTGAAAAACGAAAAGGTCGCCTTGAGGGGCGACCTTTTTTATTGTGCTGAACGTCAGAATCCGCAGCAGGTGTTACTCCACACTGCTGCCGCCTTTGATTTTGAACACCAGATTAACAATCAGGTTGCTCGCCGCTTTAGGCTCATAACGCCATTTGTTCATCGCCTGCTTCACTTCACGCTCAAACATGTTGCGTGGTTCGGCTGACAACACGCGGATATTCTGCACGCGACCGTCGCTGTCTACATCAAACTGCACACGTACACGACCTTCGATACGCAGGGCCAAAGCACGTGCCGGGTAACCAGGCTGCCCGCGCTGCAGCGGACGTGGCCCGCTGTCACTTTTTGCATTGGTTGACGCTGGCGGCTGACTGAACGGTTTGTTTACCGGCTGATTGCTGGTCACCGGCGCGGTTTGCACCGTTTGCGTCGGTTTTTCTACCGGACGTTCAACAGGCTTAACCTTCGGTTTCACCACGGGTTTTTTAACCGGCTTCGGTTTGGGTTTCGGTGGTTCAGGGATCACCACGGCTTCTGGCGGAGGTGGCGGCTCAGGCACCACTTCCGGCTCAGGCTCGGGTTCAGGTGGCGTCGGTTCAGCCTGAGGCGGCGGCGGAGGTGGCGCAAAGTCAGCGGGATTGACCATTGTCACGCTCATCACCTTTTGTTCCTGCGTCGGCAATTTGATCGACTCACCGACTGTCATATACAAAACGCCGGCGATAACAGCGACATGCAAACTGACAGCAAGCGCAACCGGAATCGTAACCTTGCGGATAAATCTAAACTTTTTTAGCGGCATATTGATTCATTTTCCCCGTGAAGCCGCAAGTTTAAATGTAAATAGCAATCATATTCAACACCGAGATGACAACTATTCTCAAATAACCTTTGCTTTGATCCTACGCAAAGCACTTTCCCCGGACTTCAGGTTTAGCTATGTTAATTCTGCAAAACGCTCTGGCAGCACCTGAATGCTGCAAATCGCTCTATAAAACCCAATTAAAGGTGACTCATGCTTTACGTTATTTATTCTGAAGATGTTTCGGATTCACTAGAGAAACGTGCCGCTGCCCGCCCTGCGCACATCGAACGCCTGAAAAAATTGCAGGAGCAAGGCCGCGTATTGATCGGCGGCCCGACTCCGGCCATCGACAGTGAAGATCCGGGCGCTGCCGGAATGACCGGCTCCGTACTGATTGTTGAATTTGAAACACTCGATGACGCCAAAGTGTGGGCCGATGCAGACCCTTATGTCGCCGCTGGCGTCTATAAATCAGTCACCGTCAAACCGTTCAAACGCGTATTCTGATATTTCTCGGGCAGTCTTCGGGCTGCCCGTCGTTCCCTGTGCCCTGTCCTCTCTCCTGCTTTAATCAACTTTACTTTTGCTTACGCCAGTTGATTGTCTAACTCTCCGGATAGCCAATAATTTACCTGCGCAATTTTTATCAAAAGCGAATGGAGAACCGGATATGCAATGTCCTGTATGCAAAGAAAGCCAGCTGGTGATGTCTGAACGTCAGGGGATCGAGATCGACTATTGCCCGGACTGTCGCGGCGTCTGGTTAGATCGCGGTGAGCTGGATAAAATCATCGAGAAGTCCGCCGCGCTACAACAGGCGGCACAGGTACAAGCTCCTCAGGAGCAACGGCCTCAGCCTGTACGTTATGACGAGCGCGACCGCCGGGACGACACTCGCCATCATGGCAATTACGATAACCGGGGTCATTACTCGTCGCATAAGCCGTATAAAAAGAAGAGTTTTCTTTCTGAGTTGTTCGACTAATTTCTGCCCGCTAAAAACTCACGCGTCATGACTAATGCGTCATGGCGCGATTTCCCCGAATGTCGTCACATTGCTTTCATCGCTTCTGTGTTAGGATGCCTACCCCTGCCCACGAGGTACGTCCTATGTCATTCTTCGACGGATTGAAGTTTCTAACCAGTACGACCACGAAGGTCACATGCCCTGAATGTGGTTACGTTTCAGAACAGATGACTGCAAAAGTACGCAAAAACTCGACGCTGGTTTGCAAAAAATGTGGCGCGCTGTTTCAGCCTAAATCCCGCTAATCAGGAATTCCATTCGTAATTTACGGCATATAATGACAAACGCTGGTGCTGCTGATGGTGGATCTGGCGAATGCGGTAGATGTGACGATAGCGTCTTGACTGACCTTCCAGCCAGCGGCTTCTGCGGCGCTGAGTCTGGCGTAGCATACGCCACCGGCCAACTTCATTTTTACTGCGTTTCATTCACTTGTGTCCCGTGATGCCCGTCACTGCTTCTTTAACGGAAGAGTTTCTTTTACAGAAAGTGTCTTAAGCGGAAAAAACTGCGGAGGTCATTATAGGCCGATGACGTTGTGATCCAAGTCTTGTTTTTTCCTTCTTCCCCGTTATCGTCTAACCTTGATGTCAGAGCAGTGACATTTTTATTTAGCTGATACAGATTTAAGAGGTAGCTGATTGATTGCTGGGATAAAGTTAGTTAAAAGAATGCCCCTTTCACGTACACTCACGCCGATGGCTTGCGAACAGGATTTTTCGCCTTTATGACAACATTTTATACGGTAATCAGCGGACTTCTGGTTTTCGGTTACTGGTTACTGATTGCCGGCGTCACCCTGCGTATTCTGATGAAACGCAGGGCGGTTCCTTCCGCAATGGCATGGCTGCTGATCATCTACATCATTCCTCTGGTCGGCATCATTGCCTATCTTTCGTTTGGTGAATTACATTTAGGCAAACGACGTGCAGAGCGTGCTAAAGCCATGTGGCCTTCCACGGCGCGCTGGCTGAATGATCTCAAAGGCTGCAAACGTATTTTCGCAACAGAGAACAGTGAAATTGCGGCGTCTCTTTTCCAGCTTTGTGAACGCCGTCAGGGCATTGCGGGCGTCAAAGGCAACCAGCTGCAACTGCTGACCACCAGTGACGACGTGCTGAAAGCCATGATGCGCGATATCGAACTGGCCCGCAGCAACATCGAAATGGTGTTCTATATCTGGCAGCCTGGCGGTCTGGTGGATCAGGTCGCTGAGTCCCTGATGGCCGCGTCACGCCGTGGTATTCATTGCCGTCTGATGCTCGACTCCGCAGGCAGCGTGGCCTTCTTCCGCAGCCCTTATCCCGCCATGATGCGCAACGCCGGTATCGAAGTGGTCGAAGCGTTACAGGTGAATTTATTCCGTGTATTCCTGCGCCGTATGGATTTGCGCCAGCACCGTAAAGTGGTGCTGATCGACAACTATGTCGCGTATACCGGCAGTATGAATATGGTCGATCCGCGTTTCTTCAAGCAGGATGCTGGCGTCGGTCAGTGGGTGGACCTGATGGCGCGTATGGAAGGCCCGGTCGCCACGACCATGGGCATTGTGTATTCCTGCGACTGGGAGATTGAGACCGGCAAACGCATTCTGCCACCGGAACCGGATCTGAATCAGATGCCGTTCGAGCAGGAAAGCGGTCATACCATTCAGGTAATCGCCTCCGGTCCGGGCTTCCCGGAAGATATGATCCACCAGGCGCTGCTGACCGCAACGTATTCCGCCCGCGAACAGCTGGTGATGACGACGCCTTATCTGGTACCAAGTGATGACCTGCTGCACGCCATTTGTACGGCAGCTCAGCGCGGAGTCGATGTCAGTATCATTCTGCCCATGAAGAACGATTCAATGATGGTCGACTGGGCCAGTAAAGCCTTCTTTGGCGAGTTGCTGGAAGCGGGTGTAAAGATTTATCAGTTCGAAGATGGCCTGCTGCATACCAAAAGTATTCTGGTCGACGGTCAGCTCAGTCTGGTTGGTACCGTGAATCTCGATATGCGGAGCCTGTGGCTGAATTTTGAAATAACGCTGGTCATTGATGACGCCGGATTCGGTGACGATCTGGGTCGTGTGCAGGAAGATTACATTGCCCGTTCGCATCTGCTGGATGTCGAAGCATGGCTTAAGCGGCCTTTCTGGCATCGCATCGTTGAACGTTTGTTCTACTTTTTCAGTCCGCTGCTGTAAAAGCCGCGTCAGGCATGATGTAATACGCTCAGTACCGGCTGGTTTCAGCCTGAACACACTTATTTGTAAATGAGAATGATATGGACCTGAATAATCGCCTGACCGAAGACGAAACGCTTGAACAAGCCTACGACATCTTTCTGGAACTGGCCGGAGATAATCTGGATCCAGCGGATATCCTGATCTTCAATCTGCAATTTGAAGAACGCGGCGGCGCTGAATTATATGATCCCGCAGAAGACTGGGTTGAGCATGTGGATTACGATCTGAATCCTGACTTCTTCGCGGAAGTGGTGATTGGTCTGGCTGACGCTGAAGATCAGCCGATTAATGATATCTTTGCCCGTGTCCTGTTGTGCCGTGAGAAAGATCATAAGCTCTGTCATATCCTCTGGAAGGAGTGATTTAGGAGAGGCGCTTAACAGAAAAGAAAAACCTGCCATTGGCAGGTTTTTTTATGCTTTCCGTCTGAGAGTATGTATCAGAGCGGATCGACTTTCAGGCAGGATACCGCATGGCGGAAGCTGCCTTCCAGCAACGGACGGGTGATCGCACATTCAGGCCCGGCAATCGGGCAGCGGGTACGGAATACGCAGCCTGATGGCGGATTGATCGGCGAAGGTAACTCCCCTTCCAGCAACTGAATGGTCTTGTTGCGCTCTTTATCAGGATCCGGCACGGGCACCGCAGACATCAGGGCACGGGTATACGGATGCTGAGGATTGTTGTACACCTCATCATAAGTTCCCAGTTCGACCGCATGTCCCAGATACATCACCAAGACACGGTCAGAAATGTGCTTCACCACTGCCAGATCGTGCGCGATGAAAATCAGCGACAAGCCCATTTCGCGCTGCAACTGTTGCAACAGGTTAACAACCTGCGCCTGAATAGAAACGTCCAGAGCAGAAACCGGTTCATCACAGATAATCAGTTTCGGTTCAAGGATCAGGGCGCGGGCAATACCGATACGCTGACACTGACCGCCGGAGAATTCGTGCGGGTAACGGTTAATCAGGTTAGGCAGCAGCCCGACCTTTAACATCATTGCCTTCACTTTCTCTTTGACCTCAGCACGAGGCATTTTCGGATTATAGGTTTTCAGCGGCTCGGCAATAATTTCGCCGATAGTCATACGCGGGTTCAAAGACGCCAGCGGATCCTGGAAAATCATCTGAATATCGCTGCGGGTCTGGCGCCACTCATTATCAGACATATTGAGCAGATCTTTGCCTAACCAGGCTACGCGGCCATCGGTCGCTTTTACCAGACCGATCAGCGCACGGGCGAAAGTCGATTTACCGCAACCGGATTCACCTACAACACCCAGAGTTTCACCTTCATACAGGCGCAGCGTGACACCATCAACCGCTTTCAGGGTTTTTGATGGCTGCCAGAACCACTGTTTGCCGTCTTTGATATCGAAATGGACTTTGAGATCCGCCACTTCAAGCAGGACCTTTTTCTCAGGTGCGTTTGTGTTCATTGCCGCGCTGTTCATTACTGTATTGTCAGTCATACCAGTTCCTCCAGCGGCTTATAGCAGGCACGCAGGCGACCATCACCGAAACGCTCAAGCGGCGGAGCCGAGGAGCAGATATCCATCGCATGCGGGCAGCGAGGCTGGAAAGGACAACCTTTTGGCAGGCGCAACAAGTTTGGCGGATTGCCGGGAATGGTGAGCATCGCCCCACCCTCGGCATCCAGACGCGGAACCGCGTTCAGCAGGCCGATAGAATACGGATGACACGGATCGTAGAACACATCGCGCGCACGACCATATTCCATGGTACGGCCAGCATACATCACCAGCACTTTATCGCAGATACCGGCCACAACGCCCAGATCATGGGTAATCATGATGATGGCGGTGTTGAACTCGGCTTTCAGCTCATTAAGTAACGTCATGATCTGCGCCTGAACAGTAACGTCCAGTGCGGTCGTGGGTTCATCAGCAATCAGCAATTTTGGACGGCACAATAAGGCCATCGCGATCATTACACGCTGGCGCATACCGCCGGAAAACTCATGCGGGAACATTTTCATACGCTTGCGGGCTTCCGGCATTTTTACCGCGTCCAGCATGCGTACGGATTCTTCAAACGCTTCACGACTGCTCATTTTTTTATGCAGGATCAGGACTTCCATCAGCTGCTCACCCACGCGCATGTACGGGTTGAGAGAGGTCATCGGATCCTGGAAAATCATCGATATCTGTTCTGCACGAAGCTTGTTGAGCTGCTGTTGCGGCAGGTTCAGAATTTCGCGGCCATTAAATTTCGCAGAACCGCCAATGCGACCGTTGCTGGCCAGCAGCCCCATCAGGGCAAATGCAGTCTGTGATTTACCGGAGCCTGATTCGCCCACGATGCCCAGCGTTTCACCGGCACGTAAGTCAAAGTTCAGGTCATTTACCGCGGTCACGTCACCGTCAGGCGTCTCGAAAGTCACGCGCAGGTCTTGCACATCCAGCAGGATCGGAGGTGCTTTGCCGTCAACCGCAGCGGGCGATGCAAAAGTGGAATGTTCAATGGTGCTCATGGTTGCACTCCTTAACGATCTTTCGGGTCGAGGGCATCACGCAAGCCATCGCCGATAAAATTGAAACAAAACAGAGTTACAACCAGGAAGCCTGCCGGGAACAGCAGTAACCAAGGTGAAACTTCCATCGAGTTGGCGCCATCACTTAACAACGCGCCCCAACTGCTCAGCGGCTCCTGTGTCCCTAAGCCGAGGAAGCTCAGGAAGGATTCGAACAGGATCATGCTGGGTACCAGCAGCGATGCATACACCACTACGACACCCAGTACGTTCGGAACAATGTGACGCAACACGATATTGCGCGTATTCACACCGCTCACCAGCGCCGCTTCGATGAATTCTTTACGTTTCAGGCTAAGGGTCTGACCACGCACGATACGCGCCATGTCCAGCCAGGACACCATCCCGATCGCCACGAAGATCAGCAGGATGTTTTGTCCGAAGAAGGTCACTAACAGAATGACGAAGAACATGAACGGGAAGGAGTTGAGGATTTCCAGCAGACGCATCATCGCGGAGTCAATTTTACCGCCCAGATAACCGGACAATGACCCGTAAAGCGTACCGAGGATCACCGCAACCAGCGCTGCAGCAACGCCAACCATCAGGGAAATACGCCCGCCGATCGCCACGCGCACCAGCAAATCACGGCCTGAAGAATCTGTACCGAAGAAGTGATGGGAAGCCATATCAGGGGCGGCTGACATCATATTCCAGTCAGTATCATCGTAGGCAAACTGCGATAACATTGGCGCGAAAGTCACAAACAAGGCGATGAACGCGAGGACGATCAGGCTGGTCACCGCGGCGCGGTTGTGCATAAAGCGGCGTCGCGCATCCTGCCACAAACTGCGGCCTTCAACTTCCAGTTTCTCGCTGAAGTTTTCGACGACGTCGCTATTTTTCTTACTTAACATCATTGACGTACTCCGGCATTAATAACGGATTTTCGGGTCGATGACGGCATAAAGCACGTCGACGATCGCATTGAACAAAATAGTCAATGCGCCCACTAAAATGGTCAGGCTCAGAACCAGTGAATAGTCACGGTTTAATGCACCGTTAACAAACAGCTGGCCAATACCTGGCAATCCGAAAATGCTCTCGATGACCATCGAACCGGTGATGATACCCACGAAGGCTGGTCCCATGTAGGACAATACCGGCAGCAGCGCGGGTTTCAGTGCGTGACGCAAAATGATGCGGCGCAGTGGCAAACCTTTGGCACGTGCTGTACGGATAAAGTTGGAATGCAGAATTTCGATCATTGAGCCACGGGTGATACGCGCGATACTGGCGATATACGCCAGAGACAGCGCCACCATTGGCAAGATCATATATTTTGCGCCACCGCCGTTCCAGCCACCACCAGGCAGCCATTTCAGCGTAATCGCAAATATCAGCACCAGTAACGGCGCCACCACGAAACTGGGTATGACCACCCCGGTCATCGCTATGCCCATTACCGTGTAATCCCATTTGGTATTTTGGTTCAGGGCAGCAATAACGCCCGCACTCACACCAAACACAATCGCCATGATAAATGCCGCCAGACCGAGTTTCGCTGAAACCGGGAACGAGGCCGCGACCAGATCATTAACGGTATAGTCTTTATATTTGAACGACGGGCCGAAATCGCCTTTCGCCAGCTGTTCTAAATAGTGGAAGTACTGCTTATACATAGGGTCATTGAGGTGATATTTGGCCTCAATGTTTGCCATCACTTCTGGCGGGAGATTACGCTCACCAGTAAAAGGGCTGCCCGGTGCGAGACGCATCATAAAAAATGAAATGGTGATCAGAATGAATAGCGTCGGAATCGCTTCCAGACAGCGGCGTAAAATAAACTTTAACATTGCCCGTACCTGTTTCTAAGCCTGTCACTACAGCTTTATAGTTTTGGCTTGTTCACGCGACCATCAAATGATCGTCGCCGTGGTGGCTCTTTGTTTTCATCCCGAAATCCGGAATAAAAAACATTACCTTCATCAAAATAGGATGAGCAAGGCAGCTCGGGGATGCCTTGCTCTGATATCCGTGACTTAGTGTTTGATGATGTACAAGTCTTTCACGTAGACGTTGTCCTGCGGATCCTTACCGGTGTAACCGCCAACGTATGGTTTCACCAGACGCGCGTTCACGTAGTAATAAACAGGAACAATGGCAGAGTCTTTATCCAGCTGGGTTTCTGCTTTCTGATACAGCGCCGCACGCTCTTCATCAGTTTTCACTGTCAGAGTGTCCGCGATGTCTTTATCAAACGCCGGGCTCTTATAGTGAGCAGTGTTGTTGCTGCTGTCAGACAGCATGGTGTTCAGGAAGGAAGAAGGTTCGTTGTAGTCAGAACACCAGCCAGCACGTGCCACATCAAAGTTGCCCTGATGACGGCTGTCCAGGAAGGTTTTCCATTCCTGGTTAACGAGTTTCACGTCAACACCCAGGTTTTTCTTCCAGATAGCGGCGGCTGCAATAGCCAGTTTCTTGTGCAGATCCGACGTGTTGTACAACAGATCGAAAGTGAGAGGTTTAGCAGAGGTGTAACCTGCTTCGGCCAGCAGTTTTTTAGCCTGCTCGTTACGTTGTTCCTGAGTCTCTTTGAACCAGGCTGGCGGAGTTAGTTTCGCACCATCGGTATAAGGAGGGGTGTAACCGTAAGCTGGCAGGTCGCCCTGTGCTTTCACTTTGTTCACGATGATATCGCGGTCCAGGCCCAGCTTCAGTGCTTCACGAACGCGTGAATCAGTGAACGGCGCTTTCTGGTTGTTGATTTCGTAGTAATAAGTACACAGGTACGGGTCAACGTGAACTTCGGTTGGGATTTCTTTTTTCAGTTTCTGGAACAGTTCGATCGGCATGTTGTTGTAAGTCATGTCGATTTCGCCGCTGCGGTAGCGGTTAACGTCAGTTACTTCCGAAGAAATTGGCAGGTAAGTGACCTGGTTGATCACAGTTTTTGCGTTATCCCAGTAAGTCGGGCTACGTTCCAGGACAATACGTTCGTTGACGGTCCAGGCTTTCAGTTTGTATGCGCCGTTGCTCACGTAGTTTTCTGGCTGGGTCCATTTGTCGCCAAACTTCTCAACAACACTTTTGTTTACCGGCTTCATCGCGGTGTGAGACAGCATTTTTACGAAATACGGAACAGGTTCGGTCAGCGTCACTTGCAGGGTATGGTCGTCGATGGCTTTCACACCCAGAGTATCAGGGCTTTTCTTACCACTGATGATGTCATCAATGTTTTCGATATGACCGTATTGCAGGTAGCTTTCATAAGGAGATGCGGTTTTAGGATCTGCCAGACGCTGCCAGCTGTAAACGAAATCAGCGGCGGTCACAGGGTCACCGTTAGACCATTTAGCTTCAGGACGCAGGTGGAAGGTCCAGACTTTAAAATCTTTGTTTTCCCAGCTGGTTGCTACGCCAGGAATAACGCTGCCGTCTTTACTGTCGGTATTCACCAGGCCTTCGAGCAAATCACGGATAACGTTTGATTCTGGTACGCCTTCAACTTTATGCGGGTCGAGAGACTGAACTTCTGAGCCGTTGTTACGAACCAGTTCTTGTTTGGCTGCCAGAGTGACACCTGCTGGCACATTGGCTGCAAATGCATTATTCACTGACACCGCGCCAACCGCAGCCATAATGCAGGCAGCCAGCAGATTTTTTTTTGTGATGTTGGTCATTTTTATTCAACTCCAGTTTTTATTATGAACTTGCACGCCTGGGTGCAAGATAAACCCTTGCTGGGTCAACGGATCTCATGAGCAGGAACGAATTGCTCATGAAAAGCCCCATGTAGTTACCACCCGCAGATGGCTGTCCCCTACTACTGCATGTGTTACCTGGTAAGTCCGTTAAACCTCTGGCTGTTAATCGCCTTGCGGTTTCTGAGATCGTTAAGGATGATCTCCCTCCATTTGATTCACCCTGTGCGCGACAAAAAGAATTCTGTGGCGAACCAGGCAATCACATACTGTTATTCCTGCACTTAACAATATTATTTTCTTATTCACCCGACTTAAGGCGACAGAAAATCCTTCGCGGTTAAATGCGAGCCATCAATTTAATAAGATGAAGATCTGAAGATTTGTTTAGCTGATCATGAAAATTCAGCATAAGGCGGTTTGATGTCGTCAACGTTATGCCCAGCTTTCTTTTTGCAGAAAACACATGAGGATAAATTTGCAGTAAGCATTGCGACACGACACTCTCCAAAAACAAATAAAATGGCTTCAATCTTTTTCGCACTAGCAAGAATCGTGCTCACCAGGAGCATTGCTCTAAACAAAAATCCATTTTTGAAGGCGATTTGAAAATTATCAGAACCCTGTTACGCGCGCCAATAAATTTTGCAAATTTGTTACGCAATTCTCTTTTACTCGTAACAGTCTTTACAACAGGCCAGTCAGGCACAGAGCAGAAAGCAGCATTAACTCGCTGATTTATAGAATCTTTATGGCGAAATTACTCATCAAAGCCATACCGGAAACTGTTCAAGAACTCGCCTGACACAATCAGTTAACATTGTTAGATTTATAAGAATAAACACCTGTTAACTGCTGTGTTAACACTAATAACATCTCGATACAGCCTGCACAAGCCTTACAGAATGATGTGGGCAAATTAACGTCAATACGGGCAATAAACGCCAGTAATTAGCGAATAATTAGCTAAGTTTATTTATAGAAATGAGGACTTGGATTGAAAAGAGGAGTGAGACGAGGGTTTGCGCCACATTAGGGTGCAATCGCTCTGAATTAAGTCATTAGCTGCACTATAATAAGGCATTCGATTATAAGTGGAAGTGATAATTATCACGAAAACACATGAGTATTTTCGTGATAATTCGGCCGCTAATTGATTAAAGAAGGCCCGGGAAAATCGCTTTTATACCTGTCACAATAAATTCAATGCCCAGTGACATCAGCAGCAATCCCATAATACGGGTGATGACGTTAATGCCGGTTTGCCCCAGCAGACGCACCAGTAAAGGTGCCGCCCTGAACAGCAGCCAGCAGCAGAAGGCGAAGAACATGATCGCAACAGTCAGACCCAGCAGGTTTGGCCAGCTGTGATAACGCGAACTCCAGACGATTGTTGAACTGATTGCACCGGGTCCTGCCATTAAAGGCAACGCCAGCGGAACTACACCGACGTTTTCGCGGATCGCTGTTTCTGACTTTTCCTGCTTGTTCTGTTTATCTTCCCCGAGCTTTCCGCTGATCATCGACATGGCGATAGTGACCACAAGGATCCCGCCGGCAATACGGAATGAATCAATGGAAATGCCAAACAGGTGCAAAATTGCATCGCCGAGGAACAGCGCAGTCGACAATATAATGGCAACAGACAGGTTGGCCGTCATATTGGTTTTGTTACGCCCTGCCGCCGCCTGATAGCTGGTCATGCTGATAAACACGGGCAAGATCCCCACCGGATTGACCAGTGCAAACAGCCCGACAAAGAATTTGATATAACCAGAAAAATCTAATAAAGATTGGCTCACGCAGAACTCCGCACAGTTACGCCGGTAGATGAAGGTTTTGATGGGCGCTAATGTACTGGAATCGCAGTAAAGGCGCCACGCCGTTTCATAGTTTTTATCACCAGATTTCCAAATAAAGGCAGTGGATAAGACTTTTGTTAAAAATCAGTTTTTTTATTGATAACTTTAGATACAAAACTGTATTATCCACGGGCTAATTTGATAATTATTCTCAATAAACTACTGCTGAAAGGTGTCAGCTTCGGTATTTAGTGATCCAGATCAAATTGCGTCTGCCTACAAATAGGTAAGCTTTGTGCATAGTCACTCAACGGTAGTTTGCAGAACAAATATTCGTCAAGCCACGTTGAATGAGGAGTTATCTACTACCTTACGTGCTTCACTACTGGAAGCTCTTTAAGCAAATAAAAAGACAAAGACAACACCTTGAGAATCATAGAGTTAATTAGTTTCTCACGGTGACTGATAGCAGGTCTATACTAGTCTTTGGCAAGTTATTTACTAAAAGAGTTTAACTTTATCAGGAGAGCATCATGGCTGTAACAAATGTCGCTGAACTAAACGCACTCGTTGCGCGAGTCAAAAAGGCACAGCGCGAATATGCCAACTTCAGTCAGGAACAAGTAGATAAGATTTTCGCTGCCGCCGCTCTGGCTGCTGCCGATTCTCGTATTCTGCTCGCCAAACTGGCCGTTGAAGAATCCGGAATGGGTATTGTCGAAGACAAAGTGATCAAAAACCACTTCGCCTCCGAATATATCTACAATGCTTACAAAGACGAAAAAACCTGTGGCATCCTGGGCCAGGATGACACTTTCGGTACCATCACTATCGCTGAACCCATCGGCCTGATTTGCGGTATCGTCCCAACTACCAACCCCACTTCCACTGCGATTTTCAAAGCGCTTATCAGCCTGAAAACACGTAACGGTATTATCTTCTCTCCACACCCACGTGCTAAAAACGCGACTAACAAAGCGGCAGACATCGTTCTGCAGGCTGCTATCGCTGCCGGTGCGCCAAAAGACATCATTGGCTGGATTGATGAACCAAGTGTAGAACTTTCTAACCAACTTATGCACCACCCGGATCTGAACCTGATTCTGGCAACCGGTGGTCCGGGCATGGTTAAAGCAGCCTACAGCTCCGGTAAGCCAGCAATCGGCGTGGGTGCAGGTAATACCCCGGTCGTTGTAGATGAAACTGCAGATATCAAACGTGTTGTTGCTTCCGTGCTGATGTCCAAAACCTTCGATAATGGCGTAATCTGTGCGTCTGAACAGTCCATCATCGTGGTTGATTCTGCTTATAACGCAGTTCGTGAACGTTTCGCATCGCACGGCGGCTACATGCTGCAAGGCAAAGAGCTGAAAGCTGTTTCAGATATCATTCTGAAAAATGGTGGCCTGAACGCGGCTATCGTAGGCCAGCCAGCGACTAAAATTGCCGAAATGGCCGGCATCAAAGTGCCAGCTCATACTAAAGTGTTAATTGGTGAAGTCAGCGTTGTTGACGAATCAGAACCATTTGCACACGAAAAACTGTCCCCAACCCTCGCGATGTACCGTGCTAAGAACTTCGAAGACGCGGTTGCTAAAGCTGAGAAACTGGTAGAAATGGGCGGTATCGGCCATACCTCTTGCCTGTATACAGACCAGGACAACCAACCAGAACGTGTGAACTATTTTGGCAACAAAATGAAAACCGCACGTATCCTGATCAACACCCCGGCTTCTCAGGGTGGTATCGGTGACCTGTACAACTTCAAACTTGCTCCTTCTCTGACGCTGGGTTGCGGTTCATGGGGTGGTAACTCCATCTCTGAAAACGTCGGTCCTAAACACTTGATCAACAAGAAAACTGTAGCGAAGCGAGCAGAAAACATGTTGTGGCATAAACTTCCGAAATCTATTTACTTCCGTCGTGGCTCACTGCCAATCGCACTGGAAGAAGTGGCTACTGATGGAGCAAAACGCGCATTCATCGTCACTGACCGTTTCCTGTTCAATAACGGCTATGCAGATCAGATTACCAGCGTTCTGAAAAGCCACGGTATTGAAACAGAAGTGTTCTTTGAAGTAGAGGCTGACCCAACGCTGAGCATTGTTCGTAAAGGTGCTGAGCAAATGAACTCCTTCAAACCAGACGTCATTATCGCGCTGGGTGGTGGTTCACCGATGGACGCCGCGAAAATCATGTGGGTTCTGTACGAACATCCAGACACTCAGTTCGAAGATTTGGCGCTGCGCTTTATGGATATCCGTAAACGTATCTACAAATTCCCGAAAATGGGCGTGAAAGCGAAAATGATCGCCGTCACCACCACTTCCGGTACTGGTTCAGAAGTGACTCCGTTTGCGGTTGTTACCGATGATGCAACTGGTCAGAAATATCCACTGGCTGACTATGCGCTGACACCTGATATGGCTATCGTTGATGCTAATCTGGTGATGAACATGCCTAAATCACTGTGTGCTTTCGGTGGTCTGGATGCTGTGACTCACGCACTGGAAGCTTACGTTTCTGTACTAGCTAACGAATATTCCGACGGTCAGGCTCTGCAGGCACTGAAACTGCTGAAAGAAAACCTGCCAGCCAGCTACAACGAAGGGGCTAAAAATCCGGTAGCACGTGAGCGTGTTCACAATGCGGCAACTATTGCGGGTATCGCGTTCGCTAACGCCTTCCTTGGGGTTTGTCACTCAATGGCCCATAAACTGGGTTCAGAGTTCCATATTCCACACGGTCTGGCTAACGCAATGCTGATTTCTAACGTTATCCGCTACAACGCCAATGACAACCCAACTAAACAGACTGCTTTCAGTCAGTATGACCGCCCACAAGCGCGTCGTCGCTACGCAGAAGTGGCTGACCATTTAGGTCTGAGCGCTACCGGTGACCGTACTGCACAGAAAATTCAGAAACTGCTGACCTGGTTGGATGAAATCAAAGCGGAGCTGGGTATCCCAACCTCTATCCGTGAAGCAGGCGTTCAGGAAGCTGACTTCCTGGCGAAAGTAGACAAACTGTCTGAAGATGCGTTCGATGACCAGTGTACCGGTGCTAACCCACGTTACCCGCTGATCTCTGAACTGAAACAGATTCTGATGGATACTTTCTACGGCCGCGAATTCAGCGAAGAAGAAGCAGCAGAAGTTGTTGTTGCTGCTCCTAAAGCTGAAAAGAAAACCAGCAAAAAATAATCTGCTGAGTTTCTGATAGCTCAAATCAGAAAGTAAAAACCCGCTGAAAAGCGGGTTTTTTTATGGATTCAGGATAAATGAGGGAAAATTTGAGAATGGCTTTGAAGATAAAAGCCAAAAAACCTCTGTAAATACTTTGCAGATTTACTCTGGTTTAACTTCGACCGTGGTATCAAACGCCGCCATGGCTTCTTTGTAGTGCTTACGGCAGACAGATACATAGCTTTCGTCACCGCCTATAACGACCTGTGCGCCATCATGCAGGGCGTTACCCTTCTCATCCAGCCTCAGGTTACGGTTAGCCTTACGTCCGCAGTGACAGATGGTTTTCAGCTCAACCAGTTTATCCGCCCATGCCAGCAAATATTCACTGCCCTCAAAAAGTTCACCACGAAAATCGGTCCGCAGGCCATAACAAAGCACCGGCACATCCAGATCGTCCACAACGTCAGTGAGCTGAGATACCTGCGCCTTAGTGAGGAACTGGCATTCATCTATCAAAACGCAGCTCAGACGCTGTAAGCGATTCTCCTGGGCTATCAGATTAAAAAGTTCAGTGTCCTTATTGTAGAGCTCTGCCGGCGAGGATAAACCGATTCGGGAGCTGACTTTACCGACACCGAAACGATGATCTAATTCTGCTGTTAACACCAGCGTGCGCATACCACGTTCTTGATAATTATATGAAGATTGCAATAGCGAAGTGGACTTACCGGCATTCATTGCCGAGTAATAGAAATAAAGCTGAGCCATGAAGGAGTGACCCCATAATGTAAATGGATGGCATAAATTTTCGGCGTGGATTGTACCACAAGCCTGACAATCTATAACCACACCCCTCTGGCACAGTTATCGGGGACGGTTCAAAGAATCATTACATTTGAAAAAATCACAGAAACTTACAATCAAAATTTATAAATGCAATAGCCGATAATCCGTAATCGTTAGACGACAATACTCCCTGACATGGCTCATCTTATATACCAGAGGGCCGCATAATGGGTTTGTCTATACAATATCTGGCTGGGTAGAAGCTCATAAAAGTAAAAATTTGAGTATGCTTTTGCGATACGGCCTCCCCCCATTTCCCCTGCCCCTACATTAGTTATCTACACTTCCTCTTTAATTATGTGAACAATCGCATGCTTATAAAACGACTTACACATTGCAACAATAGCGCTTAAGCGTGTATTGAAATTAGGGTTATAGACCTCAGATAAATAGTGTGAAATGTCCTGCCTATATTTTGCATGACACATTCACCATATGCTTTAAATGCGTAAATTAAGGTCAGGTATACAAATTGGCTATTGCAGAATACTGAAGAGCATTCTATTATTAGCCAAACGCCCCCCACCAATATAATTTGAGACTAGTATAATGAGCGAAGCATTAAAGATTCTGAACAACATCCGTACTCTGCGCGCGCAAGCAAGAGAATGCACTCTGGAAACTCTGGAAGAGATGCTGGAAAAATTAGAAGTTGTTGTGAACGAGCGTCGCGAAGAAGATTCTCAGGCAGCTGCTGAGATTGAAGAGCGCACTCGCAAACTGCAACAATACCGTGAAATGCTGATTGCTGATGGCATTGACCCTAACGAATTGCTGCAAACCATGGCTGCAACTAAAGCTACCGGCAAAGCAAAACGTGCAGCGCGTCCTGCTAAATACAAATACGTTGATGAAAACGGCGAAAACAAAACCTGGACTGGCCAGGGCCGTACTCCAGCTGTAATCAAGAAAGCAATCGAAGAGCAAGGTAAATCACTGGACGATTTCCTGCTGTAATTGCCCTTATTAACGTAAATGTTAATACAAAAAAGCCCATCTTTATGATGGGCTTTTCGTTTTCTAATCCCGCAGATAAATGCTTCTTGTCACTAATACAAAAACGAACCAGGTACATCTTAAAAAAGGATTACATTCAGACTGCTATAGGACTTAACTGATTCCATAAAAAAGGCTGCCTGAGCAGCCTTCAACATAACAGAAGTTTTATCCTGAATTTCAGACCTGATAAAAATCCCGATACCAGTCAACAAACTTCTGCACGCCCTGGTCGACGCTGGTTTCAGGCGCAAAGCCAATGGCCTGCGACAATGGCTGCGTATCCGCGCTGGTCTCGTGCACATCGCCCGGTTGCATTGGCAGCATATTCTTAACTGCCTCCATGCCTAATGCCTTCTCCAGCGCACTGATATAGGCCATGAGTTTTACCGGATTGTTATTGCCGATATTATAAACGCAATAAGGCGCGGAACTGCTGGCCGGAGATCCCTGTTCCACAGTCCAGTTCGGATCAGATTGCGGTATGACATCCTGTAAACGAACAATGGCTTCTGCAATATCATCGATATAAGTAAAGTCTCGACGCATTTCACCGTGGTTATAAACATCAATACTCTGTCCCTCCAGCATTGCTTTAGTAAACTTAAACAATGCCATATCAGGACGTCCCCAGGGACCATATACCGTAAAGAAACGTAATCCGGTCGTTGGTAATCCATAAAGATGTGAATAGGTGTGAGCCATTAATTCATTGGCTTTTTTCGTCGCCGCATACAATGAAACAGGATGGTCAACAGAATCATCGGTTGAGAAAGGTTGCTTTTTGTTCAAGCCATAAACTGAGCTGGAAGAAGCATAGAGCAAATGCCCGACTTTATTATGGCGACAACCTTCCAGAATGTTTACAAAACCTACCAGGTTCGAATCAGCATAAGCCAGAGGATTTTCGATTGAATATCGGACACCAGCCTGCGCGGCCAAATGGATCACACGTTCGAAACGCTGCCCGGCAAACAATGCGGCCATGCCTTCACGATCGGCTAAATCCAGCTTAATAAACTCGAAGCCGTCTTTATTCTCCAGCTGAGCAAGCCGCGCCAGTTTCAGGCTGACATCATAATAATCATTCAGATTATCGATGCCGACAACCGAATGACCCGCTGCTAACAAACGTTGCGACACATAGAAACCAATAAAGCCCGCTGCGCCGGTAACCAGATATTTCATGAAAACTCCTTACAGAACCGGATTGATTGAAGCACCGCGGCCAATGCCGTAGTAAGTAAACCCGCGTTTCTCCAAACGTTCAGGATCGAATAAGTTTCGACCATCAAAGATAACCGGCTCTTTTAATGCTTTTTTGATCACATCGAAATCAGGGGCACGGAAGTTCTGCCATTCAGTACAAATAATCAACGCATCAGCATTGTGCAATGCGGATTCTTTAGTACCCATTAATTCTAAATCTTCGCGATGACCATAAATACGCTGTGTCTCATTCATGGCTTCAGGATCATAAGCTTTGATTTTCGCACCCGCAGCCCAGAGCTGTTCCATTAATACACGGCTTGAGGCTTCACGCATGTCATCGGTATTAGGTTTGAAGGACAGCCCCCAAAGCGCAAAGGTTTTGCCTTTCAGATCGTCACCGAAGTGGCGCTGAATGAAAGCAGGCAATTTATATTTTTGCTGATAATTGACCTGTTCCACCGCCTGCAGAAGTTTCGGCTGATACCCGATGTGCTCTGCTGTACGGATTAATGCCTGAACATCTTTAGGGAAACAGGAACCGCCATAACCGCAACCTGGATAGATAAAGTGGTAACCGATACGGGAGTCTGAACCAATCCCCTGACGCACTTTTTCGATATCAGCACCCAGCATCTCTGCCAGATTGGACATTTCGTTCATGAAGCTGATTTTGGTTGCCAGCATACAGTTGGCCGCATATTTGGTCAGTTCAGCACTGCGGATATCCATCAGGATCATACGATCGTGATTACGGTTAAACGGTTCGTAAAGCTCACGGATAGGATCGATGGCATCAGGATTATCTGTACCGATGACGATACGCTCAGGACGCATACAGTCAGCAACCGCAGCACCTTCTTTCAGGAACTCAGGATTGGATACGACATCAAAAGTGATATCCACGCCGCGTTCTTTGAGTTTTTCACTCATTACCGCACGCACTTTATCGGCAGTACCCACCGGCACAGTAGACTTATCGATAACTACTTTAGGTTCGGTCATGTGCTCGGCAATAGTGCGCGCTACGGCAGTCACATATTTAAGATCCGCAGAACCATCTTCATCTGGCGGAGTACCGACAGCGATAAACTGAACGGTAGCGTGGGCAACACCTTCAGCCGCATTGGTGCTGAACAGCAAACGCCCTGCTTCGTAATTACGTTGAACCAGAGGAGTTAGACCTGGTTCAAAAATTGGGATCTGCCCGTTCTTCAGGTTTTCCACTTTCTTTGCATCAACATCGATGCACAAAACTTCGTGCCCGACTTCAGCAAGAACCGCCGCCTGAACAAGTCCGACGTAACCGATACCAAAAACTGTTACTTTCATCAGCGAATTCCTATTTGTTATTTTTTAAACAACGTGAAACAGACAGCCAAAAATTCCGGAACGCATTATACCAGTTTCAGCCGCAAGTTCGCCTGCAAAGGCATATTTTGCATAAGATAGGTCTTAGCAGAATGGATTAAAACGAAGACAGGTAATAACACGCCGAAAAAATGCTCAATGTTATTAAGGCATTATTATCAGTGACAATAAGTGAGTTCACTCTGTGGACAGCATTAATCTCAGACGCCCACCTGCTCCCCATACCTGACACTGCCACGCATCGCATTTCTGACTGATTTGATTGGAATATGTCGCACCCGTCGTGCCCAGCGGGACACCGTTACTGAGCTGGATCATATTGGTGCCGGTATTGACGTTGGCATGTAATCCCGCAGAAACCAGAATGAGATTCTTAAAACCGGCGTGATAATAACCCAGTAACAAAGGGAATTGCCCTTCAAGATTAGCCTGTCTGAATAAATGATTGACTTGTTTTAGCAACGTTGACATTTGCGGTAACCGCTGTTGCTGATTACTCAAATGCTCACGTAATAAGCTGTTAAAAATGGCCCGCAATAATAAGGCTGCCAGAACGCCATTTTCATTGGCACGGGTGACATCAAGACAATAAAACCCGAGATCTTTGGATGAAAGCGCCGCAATATCGAGCACCAGCCCCGGACGGTCCGCCGTTGTCAGTTGCCGGTAGTTAATGCGGCAACTCGCCAGCGTCTGCTGCACAGGCGGTTGCAACTCCTGCAATAACCGCCGGGCTTCATTCGGATTACGGCACAGCGCTTCCCAGTCCTGAACCAGTGAACTTTCTTCCATCGCCTGTGAGGAAAAAAGCTTCGGGTACAATGACGTAAGCAACGCCTCACGTAAACGCTGCAAATCGTTAATAGGTTTAAGCAGAACATCTTCCACGCCCAGTCGCAGCATAGAAGCGACATCGGTCATTTTATCAGTGGCCGAAATCACCAGCACCGGGATTTTGTTGCCCTGCAACCGCAGATTTTCGACAAACTCCATCCCGCCCATTTCTGGCATCGCTAAGTCACAGAGGATCAGGTCAGGCGGGTAGTCCTCAAGCAGGGATAACGCTTCAAGACCATTCTCAGCTTCGGTAAAGGTGGCACCCAGGGAACTTACATAGCCAGCAAGAATAGATCGGAAAACGGCTTCGTCTTCAACGATGAGAATATGCTTGCTTGTAAGTGGCTTGTCCATCAGGGTCCCCCAGAATTTCTTATTCTAATAGTGGCTCATAAAGCCTGTTTTTGCTTGGCAGAATTGTCAGATTCGACCAAAGACGTTTTAAGCCATTCAGAACTGTCTATTTTTTATCAGGGGCAACAGCTGCTCTCTTTGCTTTTCAACCGCAAGCCGGCCCGCCTCAATCGCTTCTTCCGCCCGATGAAAATCCAGCGTCGAAATCTGCGGACAATACGGCTGGATCAACACATCAGGCGGATCACCTGCCATACGGTTACGCTTAAGCCGGTTCTCCAGCACCTGAATAGAGGTAGACATAATCTCCATCGCCGAAGGGCTGACATTCGGCTTTCTGGCGTTTGGACGAGTTAAGCGCTGGCGGATTCTGTCACGCCAGCTGACTTCTTTCTCAGTATTTAGTGCTTCTCCGGTCGGTTGTACGGTAAGCAAATCTTGCTGCATCAGATGCGCGTCATGCTGGAGATCGACAGCAATCACGATATCGGCCCCCAGAGCGCGGGTGAGCGACACCGGCACAGGATTGACTACGGCACCGTCAACCAGCCAATAACCGTTATGCCAGACCGGTGCCAGCAGGCCAGGCATACTGCATGAGGCGCGAATAGCCTGATGCAAATCGCCTTTAGTCAGCCACAGTTCACGTCCGGTACTCAGGTTAGTCGCGACGGCACCAAACTTCTTCGAGCACTTTTCAAACTCATCGATACGGATCAACTGACCGACGGCATTGAAAACCCGCTCGCCGCGCAGCAAACCGCCGCGTCGCCATGAAAAATCCATAAGCCGCAACACATCCCAGTAGCTGAACGAACGTACCCAGCTTTCAATCGCCGGTAATCTGTTGCTCACATACGCCGCACCGACCAGCGCACCGACCGAGCAACCCGCCACCACATCGACTTCGATATCCATTTCTTTCAGGGCATTGATCACGCCAATGTGAGCCCACCCTTTTGCCGCTCCCGACCCCAGGGCAAGACCGATGGTGACTTTTCTGCTCATCTGATGACCTTAATATTTCGCATATCTTGAGAATGGGCCGGGAAGCGCGTTGTCACCCGGCGAGTTTGTTAGGTAACATATCATTTTGGTGCATTCAATAGCGCAGACCGCGCACCGGATGTCGATACTCTGCCTATTCAGGAGTTTGTGTGTCTGAAATATGCCCTTGCGGCAGCAGCCTTTCTTATGAAGAATGCTGCCAGCCCTACATTACTGAGAATAAAGTGGCGCCTTCTCCGGCAGCTTTGATGCGCTCGCGCTATACAGCCTATGTTTTGAAAAATGCGAGTTATCTGATCGCCTCCTGGCACCCGGACTGTCAACCCGAGCAATGGCGTGACAGTTTACAGGAAGGCTTTACCAGCACGCACTGGCAAGGACTTGAGGTTATCCGCGAAACTGACGGGCGCGACAACAATGAAGGCTTTGTCGAGTTTGCTGCGCGATTCACAGAAACCGGTGATGAACACATTCACCTCATCCATGAACGCTCGCGATTTCTTCGTTTAAAAGAACGCTGGTACTATATTGACGGAATTAAACCGCAGACAGGCCGGAACGATGCTTGCCCGTGCGGTTCCGGCAAAAAATATAAGAAGTGCTGCGGTAAATAATTCAACCGTAATATTGATAAGTCTTGGACAGGATCCACACCCTCATGCCGCAACAGAACGTACAAACCAAGGTGTTACGCACCATTTGCCCTGACGCAAAAGGTCTGATCGCCAAAATTACCAACATTTGCTACAAGCACGAACTCAATATCGTGCAGAACAACGAATTTGTTGATCACCGCACCGGCCGCTTCTTTATGCGTACTGAGCTGGAAGGGATTTTCAACGACACCACCCTGCTGGCCGATCTCGACAGCGCGCTGCCTGCCGGTTCTGTCCGTGAGCTGAACAGCACCGGACGTCGCCGCATCGTCATTCTGGTCACCAAAGAGGCGCATTGCCTGGGTGACTTACTGATGAAGGCCGCTTACGGTGGTCTGGATGTAGAAATTGCTGCGGTCATTGGCAACCACGATACTTTGCAGACGCTGGTTGAGCGTTTCGATATTCCGTTCCATCTGGTTAGCCACGACGGTCTGACCCGCGAACAGCACGACAGCGCGATGATTGCGCAAATCGATCAGTACCAGCCTGATTATGTGGTGCTCGCGAAATACATGCGCGTACTGACGCCGGGCTTTGTGCAGCATTATCCGCATCAGGTGATCAACATTCATCACTCGTTCCTGCCGGCATTCATCGGTGCCCGTCCGTACCATCAGGCATACGAGCGCGGCGTGAAACTGATTGGTGCTACGGCTCACTACGTGAATGACAATCTGGATGAAGGCCCGATCATCATGCAGGACGTCATCAACGTCGATCACACTTATACCGCTGAAGATATGATGCGTGCAGGCCGTGACGTTGAGAAAAACGTCCTCAGCCGGGCGTTATACCGCGTGCTGGCGCAGCGTGTATTTGTTTACGGAAATCGCACAGTTATTCTGTAAACCGTATTCTGACGGTGCTTTTCGTTCAGAGAAGCACCGTTAAGAACAAAAAACCCGCAAACGAACTTTTTTATCGCTTTCAGCGCTTTACACCTTCGAATCATTTGGTATTATGCGCCCCGTTCGCAGCTAACCGCTGTAACGATAAATCATCCATGTAGCGCATGATGATTTAAGGCCAGAAGTAAGTAGTAAATGCCACAAAAAATTGTGGTGGGGTTCCCGAGCGGCCAAAGGGAGCAGACTGTAAATCTGCCGTCATCGACTTCGAAGGTTCGAATCCTTCCCCCACCACCATCTTCCAGACTCATCCCTGAGTCACTTCTTAGTAAACTTTCCTGTATCCCCCATCAAACCTGAACAAAATGTCCTGCTGATATTTCCTGATATTGCCTTTGCGGCGGAGCATAGCCGTTATCGCGCACCGGGCTCTTCAGCTCATCCACCTGCATTTGCCGTTTGAGCATTCTGCGGGAGGGGATCCGGCACCGGCACAGATGCCATCAGTTTTTTGGTATACGCATGTTGGGGATTATCAAATATTGCCGCACGTGGCCCGATCTCCACGATTTCCCCCAGATACATCACCGCCACGCGATGACTCACCCGCTCAACCACCGCCATGTCATGCGAAATAAACAGATAGGAAAGATTCATGCTTTCCTGCAAATCGAGCAGCAAATTCACGACCTGCGCTTTCACTGACACATCCAGCGCCGAAACCGACTCATCAGCGACAATCACTTTGGGATCGAGCGTCAGGGCACGCGCGATGCAAATTCGCTGACGCTGACCGCCGGAAAACTCATGCGGAAAACGGCGCAGCATATCCGGCGACAACCCGACCTTTTGCAGCAGCGACGCCGCCTTCTCTTTCGCATCGCTGCGGTTATGCAGTTTATGTTGCAACATCGGTTCGATCAGCGCGTCGCCAATGCGCATACGCGGGTTAAGACTGGCGAAAGGATCCTGAAATATCATCTGGATGCGCTGACGCATTTGCAAAATGTCGCGCTTACCCAGATTCGTGACATCGAAACCGTCGAAATCAATCGCGCCGCTGTGCGGCTTCAGCAAACGGGTCACTGCACGACCCGTCGTGGATTTCCCGCAACCGGACTCGCCGACCAGCGAAAGCGTTTCGCCCTGAAATAAATCAAAGCTGATATTTTCCACCGCGTGCACCGCGCCTACCTGACGGCTGAAAATACCGCCATACACCGGAAAACGCGCGCTGAGGTTTTTGACCGATAACAACGGCGTCAGCCCCGCATCTATGGTTCCCGCAACTTCCTGCGGCACACTGGCTTCACCGGTTTGCAGGTTGATTTGCGGAAAACGCAGCGGCCAGTCGCGCCCCTGCATCGACCCTAATTTTGGCACCGCCGCAAGTAATGCACGGGTATACGGGTGTTGAGGCCGGTGGAAAATGTCTTCCGTCGCCCCGCTTTCCACCGCTTCTCCGCGATACATCACCAGCGTCCGGTCGGCAATCTCCGCCACCACGCCCATATCATGCGTGATGAACAGCACCGCCATCCCTTCTTCTTCCTGCAACGTCTTGATCAAATCCAGAATCTGTCCCTGAATCGTCACATCCAGCGCGGTCGTGGGTTCGTCCGCGATCAGTAATTTCGGTTTCAGCGCCAGCGCCATGGCGATCATCACGCGCTGACGCATGCCGCCGGAAAACTGATGTGGATATTCATCAAAACGCGCTTTGGCATTCGGAATACGCACTTTTTCCAGTAGCCGCAGGGTTTCTGCCCGCGCTTGTGCCGATGACATGCCGCGATGCCGCTTCAGGCTTTCGGCAATCTGCCGTCCGATGCTGAACGTTGGATTAAGCGACGTCATCGGCTCCTGAAAGATCATCGCCATCTCATTGCCACGGATATCGCGCATCTGTTTGTCCGAGAGCCGCAGCACATTGCGCTGATTAAGCCAGACCTCGCCCTCAATCCGGCTGCTTTGTGCTTTCAGTAAACGCATCACCGACAGCGACGTCACGCTCTTGCCGGAACCGGATTCACCGACAATCGCCAGCGTTTCTCCGGCATAGACGTCAAACGACAAATCACGCACTACCGGCAGCCAGTCGTCTTCGCCGAGAAATGAAGTGGTCAGATGCTTCACGCTCAGCACGGGCTGACGTTTTTCCTGCTGTCCTGCGGTCTGATTCATCTTATGGCTCCTGAATTATTTGCTGCGCGCGGAAATCTGCACCTGCGGCACATAGCTGAAATCCCGGTCAAACGGGAAGGTTTTGCGTGCTTTGCGGTTGCGTGGCAAGCGCTCTACAAACTGATCCACCACGCCGTTAGACAGCGCCATCAGATTCGGGCTGGCAATCGGTGCCAGTTCGGGCGACAGATAACCGGATTTCACCACCACGATATCGGCGCTATGCGGATCCAGTTCCAGCACAGTGAAATCGCTGATGTTGTGATACGGACGACGACGCGCCGACACCACGACGTCAATTCCGCCAGTGCGCAGAACCGCCTGACGGTCAGAAGGTGTCAGTGCATCGAGCAGGAAAACCACCTCAAAATCACCTTTCACCTGCGGGCTGGAATGATCCAGCGAAGCCCCTAAAGTCAGCGTCAGCACTGATCCCACGCCAGCGTTAAATGCCGCGTCCGTTGCCGGTGCATCGGCAATACCTGCCACGATCGTATTTTGCGCATACTGTTTGATAAGCTCCTGCAACACATCTGCACGATCGCCCACGCCGCCGCCCGTCGGGTTATCGCCGGAATCGGCCAGCACCACCGGACGAGTTTCACAGGCAATCGCCTTTTTCACGCAGGACTCAACGGTGTCCGTTTCACAGCCAAACACGAAATCTTCGCGCGCGTCCCAGTACGCCTGCGCCAGTTGCGTGCCCTGTTGTTCCAGCACCGTCCGGTCGGTGCCGGTCATGATCACTGCGGCTGTCGCTCGTGGCTCATCTGCCCATACATAACCAACCATCAGCGAGCTGTCCCACACGCCATCCACTTCATCCATTTCTGGCAGACGGGCGTACAAACTTTTCGCCGGTTCATCTTCCGTACTGGTACGTTCACCCGGTAATACCACCGGCACCGGCACCCACAGCAGCGTCGGTTTTACACCGGTTTGCAGATGTTTCACCAGCATCGCGACCGAACGGCGCATGGTTTCCTCCACATCGATATGCGGGGCAGTGCGGTAAGTCGAAAACATATCAATGGCGTCGATAATCCGCTGAGAAACATTGCCGTGCAGGTCATAACTGACGCTAATCGGACAATCCGGCCCAACGGCTTTTCGCGCCGCAGCAATCCAGTCGCCTTCCGCATCTTCCAGCCCTTCGACATACATCGCGCCGTGCATCGCCAGATATAAGCCATCGAACGGTTTTTGCGCTTCCAGTCCTGCCAGCATTTCCGCTTTGAATTTATCGTACGTCGCGCGTGCTACCGGACCACCGGCAATGGCACGGGCGTGGATAGTCGGTAAAAACGTCGCCGAGTAATCCTGCAAAAAACGAAAACGCGGCGACGCCAGTAACTGGGCGTCACGCACGACGGTGAAATCCTTTTCCTCATTCAGCACCGGGTTATAAGTGCTGCATTCAATGTGGATACCGCTGACAGCTATACGCATGTTGATGATTCCTCAGACAGGCTTCAGACCGACCAGAAAGCGATGTGCAGCAATACTTGCCGCCGCGCGCGCCCAGGTGTCGTCATTTAGGGTAAAAGTGCGAACCGGCGTTTTCCCGGCATTTCCCGGCAAAACGTTGGCTTCGATAGACTGATGCACAACCGTGCCGAACAGCCCGGAGAAATCTGCGTTCTGATGAGCTATCAGGATCAGGTCCGGGTCATTAATTTGAATCAGATGGGATATCGCTAAACCGAGCGCTGAACCAGCACGGTGCAGAATACGCACCGCTTCGCTGACGCCCTGCATCGCCAGCTTTTCCAGGCCGCCAATGGTGGTCGCGTCCAGCCCGCCGTCTCTGGCCATTTCGGCAATAGCATTCAGAGACGCCAGCGTATCGAGACAACCGCGCTTGCCGCAGCGGCAGGGCAAACCGTTCAGTTCCAGCGTGCAGTGGGCGATTTCCCCTGCGCCGCCATGCAGGCCGCGATGCAACTGACCGGCGACAAAATGCGCGCTGCCGATCCCTGCGCCATGACTGACCAGCGTAAAGCTGCTCAAATCCCGCGCCTGCCCGAAATTTTTCTCACTCACCGCCAGTGCTTTGGCGTCATTTTCGATGGCTACGTCCATGCCGGTGGCCTGTGAAATCAGGCTGGCCAGCGGCACATCGCGCCAGCCAAGCAGCGCCGACTGTACGCAGGTGGACTGATGTTCATCAATAAGGCCGGATAACGTCACCCCCAGCCCGACCAGTTTTTTTGCCGCTTCGGGATGCGGTTCAAGCAGTGCCGGTAACGCGCTGGCGATGTTTTCTGCCAGACGCTGCGGACTGACACCGGCATCGAAAGACACCCGTGAAAGGATTTCGCCATGCAGATTAATCAGCGCCATCTGCGCCGGATTTTGCAGCAAAGAAACGCCGGCGAACCACGCGCCATCCGGATGAACCACCAGCCGCACCGAGGGTCTGCCCTGCCCGTTCCCCGGCACGGTTTCCGCTTCGTGCAGGAAACCGGCGTCGATCATTTCACGCACCACGCCGCCAATCGCCGCTTTGCTCATTCCTGAAAGCTGCGCCAGTTCGGTACGGCTCAGACCGCCGGATGCATTGACCGCACCCAATATCTGACGTTGCAAAGTTGTTAGCATATTCGTTTCGGCGCTCTCAGTTTTCGGTCATCTGCATTGACATTAAACGCTGGAAATGGATATATCAATGCCAATTAGTTCACAAAATAAACTAAATGTTGGCATATAAGTATTTCATATGAACTATTTGTTAAATCTCTTTGTTAAAACAAACTGTCTTTAAAACCGGCGTTTTACCGAACCGGCAGACGTAGCCAGAGCCACTTAATCCGATTTTTCACGCAGAGGGCAGAACATGAAGATTACCCGTTACATCCGGCGTCCCGTGCAGTTAACGTTGCTGAGCAGCGCTCTTCTGGCGGCGTTTTCGCTGCCGGTTTACGCCGCCACACTGAACGTGATGCAAAACGAAGCACCGCGCAGTATGGATCCGGGCAACCAGACCGCGACCTTTACCGGTACCGTGCTGGATCCGATGTATGAAGGCCTGCTGCGCATGTCGCCGCAACTGAAACCTGAAGCCGCGCTGGCGACTTCCTGGAGCAGTGATGAAAGCGGGCTGGTGTGGACATTCAAACTGCGCAGCGGCGTCACTTTCCATGACGGCACTCCGTTTAACGCCGATGCGGTGGTCGCCAACTTTGCCCGCCATCTCGACACAAAACGCGGTCTGGCGGCCAGCGGACGTCTGCGCACCTTCCTCGACAGCGTGACCAAAACCGACGATTCCACCGTTGTCTTTAAACTGAAAAAACCGTATCCCGCATTCCTGAATTTACTGACCACCGGCGCCTGTCTGATGGTCAGTCCGGCGGCCGATAAAACCGGCACGCTCGACAGCAAAGCCGTCGGCACCGGCCCGTACAAAATGGTGCAATACAAAACCGGTGAATTCGTGCTGGAAGAAAAATATCCGGGCTACTGGGGTGATAAAGCTGCCGGGCCAGATGACATCAAATGGACGTGGAGCGCCGAGCCTTCGGTCATGAATATGGCGTTGCAGGCGGGCGAAACTGACGTGATTAACCCGGTGCCGCCGCAGTTTGCCCGCGTGCTGAAAAACAATCCGAAGTTCGACCTGCATGAAAGCCCGGGTGCCTCTGTATTCTGGGTGGCGCTGAATACCGATCTCAAACCGCTCAGCGACGTCCGTGTGCGTCAGGCACTGAACTACGCCACCGACCGTGACGGTCTGGTGCGCGCCATCATGTCCGGCTTCGCGCAACCGGCGAACTCGCCGCTGGCACCGGTCACCGCCGGTTATGACAAAACCCTGAACCCGTATCCGCTGGATCTGGCGAAAGCCAAATCCCTGCTCAAAGAAGCTGGTGTGGCTGACGGATTCACAATGTCGATTGCAGTGCAGGGTCAGGACGCACGTATCGGTCAGGTGCTGCAAAGCATGTGGGCGAAAATTGGCGTGAAGCTGGACGTGAAAATCATGGAAAGCGGCGTATGGACCAAAGCGGCATTTGCCGATCAGGCCGGTAAAAAAGCCGATAACACCGGCGCGGTGCTGGCATCCTGGTCTTCCGGCGCGAACGGCGCCGATCTGCAACTTCGTCCGCTGTACTCCAGCAAAAGTTTTGCTCCGGGCGGCGCAAATCTGGGCTTCTTCAGTGACCCGAAACTGGATGAAATGTTAGACAAGGCCGCATCGACGCTGGATGAAAATACCCGCAACGCGATTTATGTCGATGCGCAGAAAGAGATTAACCAGCAGGCGCCGCAGGTGCTGTTGTATTACCAGAATGACTTGTACGCCACCGGCAAAAACATCTCAGGCGTCACGATGATCCCGGGCGGCCAAATTGTGGTGAAAGATGCTCAGAAGAAATAAACGCATTCACAGTGGGAAATAGCCATGAAAGCCTATCTTGCCAAAAAACTCATCGCCTTCCCGATCATCCTGATCGGGGTTTCGATGCTGATTTTTGTGTCCATCCGCGCGCTGCCGGGCGATCCGGCACGCCTGATGGCCGGGCCTGAAGCCACGCAGGAAGCCGTTGATGCCATGCGCGTTCGCCTCGGGCTGGATCAGCCGCTGCTGACGCAGTATCTGCATTTTGCCGGTGACGTTCTGCACGGTAATCTCGGCGTCTCGTTGCAGTCGCAGCAGCCGGTGACGCAGGAAATCGGGGAACGCATGCCTTACACGCTGATGCTGGCAGTACTGTCGTATTTTCTGGCAGTAGCGATTGGCGTTCCGGCGGGCATGATAGGCGCGGTGTACCGCAACCGCTGGCCGGATTTTGGCGTGATGTTACTGGCTATCGCTGGTGCCTCTATTGCCAACTTCTGGCTGGGGCTGATGGCGATGAACACCTTCTCGGTCAATCTCGGCTGGCTGCCGCTGCTCGGCGCAACGTCATGGAAAAGCTATATTCTGCCTTCCGTGACGTTGGCCGTTTTGCCGATGGCGGTGATGGCGCGCATGACGCGTTCCAGCATGCTGGATGTGCTCTCGGAAGATTATATCCGCACCGCCCGCGCCAAGGGGTTGTCGGCAACGACCGTGTATTGCAGCCATGCTTTTCGAAATGCGCTGATCCCGATTGTCACCATTGTGGCGCTCAATTTCGGCAGTCTGATTGGCGGCGCAGTGGTGACAGAATCTGTCTTTAACTGGCCGGGCATTGGCCGCTTGCTGGTAGATTCCGTGCGATATCGCGACTATCCGGTGATTCAGGGCGTTGCGCTGGTCGCTGTCTGCGGTGTGGTGGTGATGAATCTGCTCGGTGAATTACTGATCGCTTTCCTGAATCCAAAAATAAGGTTCGATTAATGTCTGCCATTATCACGCAATTACCCCGTCGCAAACCGCGCACGCTGCGGTTTTTCCGCTGGTTGTGGCGACATCCGGCAGTGTCTACCGGCGGCTTTATCGTCAGTCTGATTGTGCTGATGGGAGTGTTCGCACCCTTAATTGCCCGTCACGATCCTTACGCCCAGGATCTGATTGATACCCTGCTTTCCCCCGGTGCCGATCACTGGTTTGGCACTGACGATTACGGGCGCGATATCTTCGCCCGCGTCATTTACGGGGCACGCATTTCCATTATTGAAGTGGTGCTGAGTGTTGGTCTGGCGATGATTATCGGTATTCCGCTGGGCATTATTGCCGGTATGGCCGGTCGTTATACCGATATGATCATCATGTGGTTTATGGATATGCTGTTCGCGTTTCCGGGCATCGTGCTGGCGATTCTGGTGGTCAGTATTCTCGGCGGCGGTCTGGTGAATCTTTTGATCGCCATTTCGCTGTTCGCTATCCCGGTGTATGCGCGTCTGAGCCGTAACCTGACGCTCGGTTTAAAGCAGATGGAATATGTCGAAGCGGCGCAGGCGCTGGGTTTGTCTAATTACCGGATCATCGTACATTACATTTTGCGCAATGCCATCGGGCCGATTATCGTCCAGTCAACGCTGACCGCCGGTACGGTCATTCTTGCCGCGGCCAGCCTCTCATTTCTGGGGCTTGGCGTGCAACCGCCGATGCCGGAATGGGGTACCATGATGAGCGATGGCCGTAACTTCCTCGGCATTAATATTTACCTTTCGCTGTTCCCGGGTCTGGCCATTATGCTGACCGTGCTTGGTTTTAACGTACTGGGCGACGGGCTGCGAGATTTACTGGACACACGCTCATGACCTCAGCTGTTTTTTGCGCCGATATCGGCGGTTCATTTATTAAGTTTGGTGTTTCGCGCCATCCCGGCGAAATGGAAGAATGTGGCAAAGTCCCGACGCCGGTTTCTTCATGGGACGATTTTGTGCAGGCGATGCACAATCTGATCGACAAATTTGGTGCGGATTTACCCGCCGGTACACCGCTGGCGATTTCTACGGCCGGACTGGTTTCGCCACAAACCGGCGAAATGCTGGCAACCAATATTCCGGCATTTACCGGACATTCGCTGGCGAAAGATCTCAGCGTCGCGCTCGCCCGTCCCGTAACGGCGGCGAATGACGCGGACTGTTTTGCCCTCGCCGAAGCCCATGCCGGTAACGCGCAACACCAGCCGGTGGTGGTCGCCATTATTCTTGGCACCGGCGTCGGTGGCGGACTGGTGATCAACGGCCAGCTGGTGCGCGGTCACGGCGGCGTCACCGGCGAATGGGGACACGGCGCCATCACCCGCACTGAGGTGGTGATCAATGGCGAAAACTACGCCGTTCCACGGCTTAAATGTGGTTGCGGTCAGACCGGTTGCCTCGACATGCTGGGTGGCGCTCGTGGAATGGAACGCTTACATCAGCATTTTCATCATAAAGACTGCACCAGTCTGGAGATCGTGACCGGCTGGCTGAATGGCGATGCCAGCGCGTCTCTCACCGTTAACGCCTGGCTGGAACTGGTCGCCGAACCGCTGGCCTTACTGGTCAATATTCTTGGCCCTTCGCGGATTGTCGCCGGTGGCGGACTGGCTTCTGCCAGTGAACTGATCGCCGCGCTGGATGTGAAAGTTCGCAGCGGCGTTCTGCACAACTATCAACAAACGCTGCTGGTGCCGGGGAAATTCCTGACCGACGGTGGCCTGGTCGGCGCATCAGTGATGGGAAGACTGGAAAGTTAAGGAGCTGCCCTCTCCTTCGGGATGAGGGCAACGTCAGATTTCAGCTCGCGACCAGCATCGGTTCCAGAACCGGTGCGGTTTGCTCGAAGACCAGTGACAGCAGAATTTTCCTCACCGCCATCGCTTCCTGCGATAACGCCAGCGTTTCAGAAACACACAGTGAAAGCGGAACCTGAATCGACGGACTGCTGATGCATGACATCCAGGCTTTCGCCGGACCAGTCATGGCACGGGCAGCAGATTCAGGCAAAATGGTGACGCCCAGACCGCTGGCCACGGCGGCAGTCAGCGTGGCAGCGGATTCAATTTCCCCGATGATATTCGCGCTCAGGCGGCGCAGCGCCATAGCGTCATCCACCAGACGGCGGGTCACGTTGTGCGAGCGCGGCATGAACAAATTCATTTTCGCCACATCGCTCAGTTCGACATATTTCCCCGGATTCAGCACCGAGTGCGCCCCGACGAGATACAAATCCTCTTTCATCAGAGGCTGGCTGCTCAGTCCGGCGGCCATACTGGTGCCATAAAATACCGCCATATCCATGCGACCGTTGAGAACCAAATCACCCAGCGCCGTGCCGAAATTTTCATTCAGATACAACAAAATGCCCGGATGCTGTTTACGCACCGCCTGTAACAGCGGCACCGCCAGCTGAGAAGCCGCCGTGCCCGGCGCAAGACCAACGGAAACCTGCCCGTTCAGCGACTGACCGGCATTATTGACCGCGCTGTGGATCTGGTCGCACTGGCGCAAAATCGCCTGCGCGTGGGAATAAAGAATATTACCGGCTTCGGTAGGAGTGACGCCGCGCTTGGTGCGAATCAGCAATTGTTGCTGCAATTCTCCTTCCAGTGTCGCCAGTTGCTGGCTCAGTGCCGGTTGGGCGATGTGCAGAACATCAGCGGCCTGCGTCAGGCTGCCGATATCGACGATTTTCACAAAGTACTTCAGACGTCTGAGATTCATCTCTGTCTCCATCTTGCGCGAATGGGGTAACCCCGGGCGGTCGTTAATGATGCGAATAATAAGCTGGACTAATAAAAGCAAGATTTACGCCAATCTCCGGCGCGCAGGAAAAAAACGCTTGTTCAGAAAGCTAATACCGCAAAATATAAGAGAAAACGATTACGCACGATGAGCAGAAAACTGGCGACGATGAAAAAAAAGAAGGGAATGAAATGCGCTGCAAAGGAAGGATGCACCAATATCATGCATTCTTATAGGTCATCCTTATAAATTAGCAGGATTAATAACAGAGGCAGCAACAGCAAGGGCCGCCATCTGACACGCGGCCCTGAATACCAAAATCCATCACTTTTTCCTCTGCTTAACGTATTGCGAAAATAATCAATTTTGCATCAATGACTTACCCAACTTTACTGACTTTGTTGAGCACCATCTGATAAGCCGATTGCAGGTGACTGCGCATCATTTCCGCCGCCGCCTCCATTCGTCCCTCCATCACGGCGTCGATGATGGCGACGTGCTCCTCGCACCATTCGCGCACGCGTTGTTTATTGGTGTAACTGCCAAACTCAAGCAAACGACGCAGCCGGTTTTGCTGCTGGATCGCCTGCAAAACAAAAATGTTGCCGCTGAATTCCGCCAGCATCTCGTGGAAAGTCGCATCCGTTTCGAAAATCTGACGCCCATCCACAGCCAGAATATCCGGATGCGTTATCAGATAAATATGCTGCATCCGCAGGCGGCGCAGCGCGCTCTTGTCGGCATGAAAACCCGCCGCCAGCATCGCACCCGGCTCAATCATCAGGCGGAATCCGTAGCCGTTACTCAGCGCCACATCGGTATTCAGCGTCGGTAAAAACGACCAGCCATGCCCCTTATTGCGGGCGATCAGGCCGTCCTCGGCCAGCCGCAACAACGTGCGCGCCAGCACCCCGCGATCGGCGTCATAGCGCTGAGCGATTTCAGTTTGCGTCAGGGAATCCGGCAACTTTCCGGCAATGCGATCTTTCACCAGCTGCTCGTATAAATCCTGATCGCTGCTGGCGGGGATATCGATGCTGATGCGCTGGAGTTCATCGAAGGCTTTCAGCAGGAAAAAACCCTGATTACGCCGCGCTTCGATAATCCCTAATTCACACAGCAATTTCAGGGCGGTACGCACCGGCGTGCGGGAAACGCCGAGCATATCAGCAAGCTGTTGCTCCCTGAGATGGTGACCTGGCTCAAATTTTGCTTCACGTATCAGGTCAAGGATTTGGTTTGCCAGACGCCTTCCGCTGGCTGTCGTAGTTTGGGTCATGGAATAGCAGCACCTGAAAGTATTTGTTGTTTAGGTTTGTACAATATCACAAGCCTTGAGGAGGGTGAAGCCTGGTGATAAAGCCCCCAGATCGTGCAATTAATGCACCAAAAAAGAGCCTTGACTCATAAGTTTAATTGTATTAAATGAGACACAAAGAGCAATCTTGCTCATGGGAAACAGGAGTCTGTCATGTCAAAAAAATATTTTTTGCGTCGATATGCCGCCGTCTCTCTGGCCGCTATTTGCCTGAGTGCCCCGCTGTTCAGCCAGGCCGCCGCGCCTGCTCTGGTCAGCAAAGGTCAGCTGACGTACGGCACCGCCGCCACGTTCATGCCATTTGAATTTACCAAAGACGGCAAGCTGACCGGATTCGATATCGACCTGATCACCGCCATGTCTGAAAAACTGGCGCTGAAACCGGCGCCGATGTCGATGGAATTCAAAGGGCTGATCCCGGCATTGCAGGGCAAACGTCTGGATATCATTAACTCCGCGATGTACATCAACCCGACCCGTTCTGAGCAGGTCGATTTCGTGCCATACCTGAAAATCGGCAGCCGCGTGATTGTGGCAAAAGGAAATCCGGAAAATATCACTGGCCGTGATTTGTCCCTGTGCGGAAAAAACATTGCCGTGACGCTGGGCGGCATCGAAGAAAGCCAGGCGCGTGCGGATAACCAGAAATGTCTCGATGCCAAAAAACCGGCACTGACCGTGCTGACCTTCCCGGCAGCCACCGATTCCGCCGTCGCTGTCGCCCAAAAACGTGCCGATGCGGAATTCCTGTCAACACCGGGCGCGGTTGCGCTGCTGAGCGAAAAAGGTGACACCTTCGAAGCCGTCGGTGCTGAATTTGAAGCTGACACGCACATCGGTTTTGCCGTGCGTAAAGGCGATACAGAAATGAAATCGCTGCTGGAAAAAGGCCTTCAGGATGTCGTGAAAGACGGCACGTATCAGAAAATCATCAGCAAATGGCAGTTCCCGGCTTCAGTGTCCATTTTCTGAAACCGCAAAGTTAAGAAAAGCTTTGCCCTGACGTTGAGGAAAGTTCATGTCACTTGATCTTGTTTGGCAATACCTGTTCTCACCGGCGTTCTTTCAGGGCGCATTAATGACCTTGTTGTTAACGGTGTGCTCGTTGTTCTTTGGCATTATTGCCGGGCTGGTGCTGGCCCTGCTGCAGGAATCCCGCTTCCGTGCGGGTTCCGTTCTGGCTTTCTTTTATCTGTGGTTGTTTCGCGGCACACCGGTGCTGTTCCAGATTATTTTCGTTTACAACGTTCTGCCGACCTTTGGCCTGCGATTCTCCGCCTTTACCTGCGCGGTAATGGCGCTGTCCTTAAATGAGGGCGCCTATATGGCAGAAATTCTGCGCTCCGGTTTGCAGGCCGTACGCAGCGGTCAGCGTACTGCCGGGATGGCGCTCGGCATGACCCAAAGCCAGATCATGCGCAAGATAGTTTTGCCACAGGCCGCGCGGATTGTGCTGCCGCCGATGGGCAATCAGATGATCAGCATGCTCAAATCCAGCGCCCTGGTGTCAGTGATTGCAGTGCAGGAACTTCTGCTTATCGCCAACCAGACCGCCAGCGCAAGCTTCCGTTATTTCGAAGCCTTGTGCGCCGCCGGGATTTACTACCTGGTGCTGACGTCGATCTTTATGGTCGGACAGGCCTGGCTGGAACGCTCTCTTGATCCGAAAAAGCGTAAGAAACCCGCGCTGTCTTTGACCGAACGCCTGCTGCGCAGCAGTACGCCAAACTGAGGAGAAGCCCGTGAATAAATCCAAACCGGTTCTGGAAATCATCGGCGTCGATAAACATTTTGGCGCACAACACGTTCTGAAAAACTGTTCCCTGAATGTGGCTCAGGGCGAAACCGTGGTGCTGATCGGCCCGTCCGGCTCAGGCAAATCCACCTTACTGCGTTGCATTAATTTGCTGGAACCGATTCAGGGCGGCGCAATCTTCTTTCGTAATCAGGACATCACCCACGCCAGCATGGAGCCACACAAACTGCGTCAGGACATCGGAATGGTGTTTCAGAACTACGAGCTGTTTTCGCATCTGACTGCCGCGGAAAACATCATGCTGGCCCCCATGACCGTGCTGGGCGTCAGCCGCAGTGAAGCCGAAGCGCAGGCACTGGAACTGCTTGGCAAAGTGCGTATTCCGGATAAAGCCGATTCGTTTCCTGATGAGCTTTCCGGTGGTCAGCAGCAGCGCGTCGCCATTGCCCGCGCGCTGGCGATGAAACCGAAACTGATGCTGTTTGATGAACCAACTTCAGCACTGGATCCGGAGATGATCCGCGAAGTGCTCGACGTGATGGCCGATCTCAGCGCCGAAGGCATGACCAGCATTGTGGTGACGCATGAAATGGGCTTTGCGAAACGCGCGGCCAACCAAATCGTCTTTATGGAAAACGGCGAAATTATCGAAAACGCGACCGGCGAAAAATTCTTCGGCGGCGACGTCAGCCTGCGGGCGCAACGTTTCTTAGATCAAATCTTACATTAATCACTTTTAGCAGCACTGAATCACACACTGCGCTCTCACCAGGGGCCTGACTTTTGCCACAAACTGTATTTCAAATACTGTATTTCAGGAGACACCGATGAGCCTTTCATCGCCCGATATCAGCAGAATGAAACGTGACCTTGCCGCACTGGTCGCGATCAATACCGAAAATCCGCCAGGGCGCGAACGCGAAGCCGCTGAACTTATCAGCGCCATGCTCAGCGAAATCGGCTTCGACATGACACTCAGCGAATACGCGCCGGGACGCACCAACGTGATTGGCCGCCTCGAAAACGGCGCAGGGCCGTGCTTTGCTTTTAATACCCACATCGACGTGGTGCCCGCCGGTGAAGGCTGGCAGCAGGATCCGTTCACCCTCACCGAACGCGACGGCCGGTTATATGGTCGCGGTGCCTGCGACGCCAAAGGGCCGCTGATCGCCATGATCGAAGCCATGCGCTGGCTGGCGGCCAACCGCAACGACTGGCGCGGCACGCTGATGGCGATTTTTGTCGCCGACGAAGAAGTCGCCAGCGAAGGTGCGAAGTTTTACGTGCGCAACGCCCCGGCACATATCGACTTCGTGGTGATCGGCGAACCAACCTCTAACACCACGTATTCGGCACATAAAGGCAGTTTGCGCCCGCTGGTCCGCGTTCACGGCGTCACCGCTCACTCCGGCACACCGGAACTGGGCGAGAACGCTATTTTCCGCGCCGCACAACTGCTCGGTCTGGTGGAAGAAACCCACCAGCACACCGTGCGCTGCCGCTGTCATCCGCTGGTCGGTAATGCCAGCCTGACGGTCACCCGCATTAACGGCGGTCATGCCGATAACGTACTGCCGGGTGCCTGCGAATTACTGCTCGATCGTCGCATGGTGCCTGGCGAAGACGAAGACACAGTGAAACAGGAGATTCAGGATTTACTGCAACTCGCCCATGACAAATTCGGTGTACGCAGCGAAATCATTACCTTCAAACCGACCACCGGCGGTGCAACCGAAACCGACTCCGGCGATCCGATTGTGCTGGCCGGCGTTGAAGCCTGCGCGGCACAAGGCAACCCGGAACCGGGACCCTTCGGTTTTCAGGGCGGTTGCGATCTGGTGCATTTTCGCAGCCTGGGAACCAAAGGCATCATCATCGGCCCCGGTTCGCTGGCGGTCGCGCACAAACCTGATGAGTTTATCCCGATCGACGAATTCATCGCAGGCAGCAAAATTTACTGCGATGTCGCGCTGAAAATGCTCAAACACTGAGGAGGAGCCGGTGAAAGCTACGTTATATCGCGCCGACCTGCGGTATCCGCATCTGCAACTTTACACCGCCTCTTCGGGCAGTGTGCCAGGGCTGGACACCTTGTATCTGCTGCTGGAAGACAAAAACGTCAACGGGCTGGGCGAAGTGCGTATCAATATCGCTTATCTCAATGGTTGCAGCGCCGAAAGGGTGTTGAGTGATGTGATCCGTGCGTTGCAGCAACTGGATCTCAGCCAGCCTGCCAGCACGCTTTTGCTCAACCTGCCGCAACGGATGGCAGATTTTCTGGCACCGACACGGATGCTGCTGGATATCGCATTGCATGATCTCATCGCCCGTCAGGAAGGTATCAGCGTCGCAGAACTTGCCGGGGCAGAAAACAGCCAAACGGTGAGTTATCACACCAACCAGACGCTGTTCTGGACGCCGATGGAACAGATGCTGGAACAGGCCACAGCCTATGTGGAGCGCGGTTTTACTCAGCTGAAACTGCGCATCGGTGTGGCGTCATTTGCTGAGGACGAAGCACGCCTTAGCGCCCTGCGCCGCCGTTTCGGACACGAGATCAGTTTGTCCGCCGATGCCAACGGACAATGGCAACCGGAAGAAGCCCGCAGTCATTTACTGTCGCTGGCGAAATTTGAAATGAGTTATCTCGAACAGCCGGTTTCTGACGCCAATGCGCACTATTACCCGGCGCTCGCCGAAGTCAGTCCGCTGCCGCTGATGCTTGATGAAAGCATGAGCAGCGAGGCGGATTTAGAACGTATTGTGCAGCTCAAAGGCAAGGTCATGGCGCATCTCAAGCTGGTCAAAATGGGAGGGATTGCGCCGACAATAGCGGCCGCACGACGCCTGACCGCGGCGGGTGTGCCGTTTATGATCGGCCAGATGAATGAAGGCGGTGCCGCTACCGCCGCCGCGCTGCACGTCGCCCGCGCCAGTCAGCCGGCTTATGCAGAACTTTACGGTGCCGACGGGCTGGGCAACGACCCGGTTCACGGCCTTTCCTATCATCAGGGTTTACTCAGCAGCCAGCCGGGCGCGGGGCTTGGCATCCGCTTTACCCCTTCTCAGGCAGAATTTATTCAGGAGTTTGAACAATGACAGCAACATCATTGCCCGATCTGGGCCGCGTCGTGCCAGGCGCAGAATCCGCCTTTCGTGAAGCAGAATATGCGCAGCGCATGGCGAAAGCGCGTCAGCTGCTGGTCAAAGCCGGTCTGGACGTCATGGTCATCACCGGTCCGGAAAATATCTTTTATCTGACCGGCCAGCAAACGCCGGGCTACTACACCTTCCAGACGCTGGTGTTGCCGGTGGAAGGCGATCCGGTTTTTGTCATCCGTCAGCTGGAGTATTTCAACTTTATCTCCAACACCTTTATCCGCGACGCCGCGATTTATACCGATGGCGATAATCCGGTGAATTTCCTGCTCGATGTGCTGAAAGCGCGCGGCTGGATGAAAAGCCGGATCGGTATCGACAAACGCGGCTGGTTCCTGCCCGTGGCGGTATACGAAGCGTTGCAGGCTGAAATCGGCACTATTCACGACGCGGCCGGCGTTATCGAACAACTGCGGGCGGTGAAATCTGCCGCCGAACTGGAAAAAATGGCCCACGCAGCGCGTTACGTTGATGCCGGTATGCTGGCAGGTCGCGCGGCGATTGCCGCCGGTGCCACTGAAAACGATCTGGTTTCCGCCATGATGGGCGCCGCCATTGCCGCCGGATCCGAATACATGGGCATGGAACCGCTGGTTTCCAGCGGTCCGCGCACCGGCGTACCGCACGGCACCTGGCGACGTCGCAAAATTCTCGATGGCGACCCGATTTTCCTGGAAATGGCCGCCACGCATGACCGTTACCACGCTGCCCTGATGCGCTCCGCCTGGCTTGGCAAACCACCCGCCGTAGCGCTGGAAATGGAAAAAGTGTGTCAGGAAGCGCTGCAGGCTGCACTGGATGCCATTCGTCCGGGCGCCACCTGCGAAGCACCGCATCTGGCGTGTCAGGCCGTCATTGACCGCGCCGGTTACACCGACAACTTCAAAAAACGCACCGGTTATTCGATTGGGATCTCATTTGCACCTGACTGGGGCGAAGGCGCGATCCTCAGCCTTTACAGCGGCATCACGACTGAATTACAGCCGGGCATGACCTTCCACATTCCACCGGCACTGCGCATTTACGGCGAATTCACCGTCGGTGTCAGTGAAACCATTGTGGTGACCGAAAACGGCTACCGCGCCCTCGGCACGGTGGATCGTCCGCTGACCTTACTTTGATTTAGCGTTTAACAAGATGATGGGAAGTGAATAAATGAAAGACATCAGTGAAAGCCAGGCGCGCCTGAAAGGTATTTTTAATATTACCGTCACGCCTTTTACCGCCAGCGGCGAGTTTGATTTCGCGGGGCTGTCGCGCAATATCGAGCGCGTCATCAGCCTCGGTTATGACGGCATTTTGATTGGCGGCACCTACGGCGAATTCCCGGCAATGACCGCAGATGAGCGCGCCACGCTGTTTCGTTATGTCATGGAAGTGGTCGGTAACCGCGTACCGGTAATGTTATGCAGCGCCGGCTCCGATGCCCGCGTCGTGCGCGATTTAACCCAACTGGCGGGTGATCTGGGCGGGCTCCCAATGGTGACACCGCCGTTTGTTTCGGAAGTGACGGAAGCACAAATCATCATTTTTTTCAAACAGATGGCGCAGCTATCACGCACCGGTATTCTGGTGTACAACGCGCCGGGCATCGGCATTACGTTACCGCCTGTGGTGCTGGAGCAACTGGCCGATATCGAAGGCGTTGTGGGCATTAAACAAGGTGACCTGAACCCGACGGCCATTGACCAGATTGCCAACCGGCTGGGCGGACGTCTGCGCCTGTTCTGCGCTTCTGACCTGGCATTTTTAGGTCCGATGATGTGCGGTTTTGATGGCATCAGCACCACTAACAGCGGCGCGTTGCCGGAAATCATTCTGGCGACATATCGTGCGCTGGAAAATGGCGATGCGAACACCGCGCGCGAACTGCACCGCCTTTGGTATCCGTACCGCGCCCTCGCCCGCCGCTATGGTCAGCCGCAACTGGTGAAAGCGGCCATGAACCTGCGCGGCTTCGACGGTCACCATGTGCGCGCACCACTGATTGATCTGGAGCCTGACGTTATCGGGCTGGTGGAGCAGGAACTCCAGCGTCTGGCTGCGGATCCGCGTTCCGGCGTCACCCTGAAGTAATCCGCTTTGCTAAAACTCCCGTCTGAGCAGGCGGGAATTTCCTCTTGTTACATCCGCTTTTCCGGGACATCCCGCAAATTCAGCAATGACATTTTTAATGTCCTTGCCATCGCCTTTCGACGTATATACCTTTGCACTATATTTTTCAGGCGAGTACTATTTGAGCAGATTTCCGGCTTAAACAACTTACTGAGGAATAACGACATGCCCAAAGGCACCGTATTTTTAAATAACAGGACGCAAAGCGTACGTATTCCGGCAGAGTGCCGTTTTCCAGACGAGGTAAAAATCGTGACGATAAGAAAAGTAGGGAGTTCACTGGTTTTAACGCCAGTGGATAACACATGGGATAATTTTTTCCACAGCGAACTGCGCGTGACGGATGATTTTATGGAAGAACGCGCCTCACAAGATCAGTCTGAGCGGGATACATTTTAATGCTGACCTATCTGCTGGACACCAATATTGTCATTTATATACTCAAACGCAGGCCGATGAGCGTGCTGGCAAAATTCAACCAGCACGCCGATCAACTGGCGATCTCAATGATCACTTATGCTGAACTACTGCATGGCATTGCGAAAAGCACCAGTCCGACCAAAAACAAACTGGCGGTAGAGGAATTCGTTTCTCATTTACGTATCGTGGACTATGACCAGAAAGCTGCCGCGCATTACGGACATATCCGTGCCTGCCTCGAAAAATGCGGCAGCCTGATTGGGGTGAACGATATTCATATTGCCGCACAGGCACGCAGCGCGGGTATGGTGATGGTGACCAATAATATGAATGAGTTCACCCGCGTTGACGGGCTCCTGACTGAGAACTGGGTGGGTCCTTCCTTAACTGCGCTTTGAACCCGCCGCTTTTAAAAACGCGGTCAGCAGCGGATGCGGTTTCACACGCAGTGACGACAACTCCGGATGCCCTTGTACTCCGAGATAAAACGGGTGATGAGTGAACTCAATACCATCAGCAATTTTTCCCGTAGCGTCAGTCCCGCTGATATGCAGCCCGAACTTCTCCAGATCGGGCTTCAGTTCGGGTTCAAGATGAAAGCGGTGGTTATAGCGCACGGTAAATTCATCGCCGAGGATGTCATTTAATCTGCTGCCAGGACGGCAATGCATCTGATAATCCCCAAGACGATGTACCGGAAATGTCGGCGTATCCGTCAGCGGGATAAAGGTTTTAATTTCGGCATTAGCATCGGCTTCGGCAAGATTGGCTTTCGTGGAACCAAGCATTTTCTGCACGATGGCCGTGGTCATGGTTTGCATACCCAGACAAAGCCCGAGAATGGGAATATTACGGTTCAGCGCGTAATGCGCCGCGCAAATTTGTCCGGTCACATTACACATCGCTGAGCCTCCGGGCAGCAATATACCATCGACATTTTCCATCACTTCATGCAGGTGATCTTCCAGCGCCTGCGGTGCTGCGTACACCATGTCCAGTGATAACGACAGCGCATCTGCCGCGTCCCCCAGAGCAGCCAGAGTGGCAGGGTAAATACTGCATTGATCCGACTGGGATCCGACCAGCGCAATGCGCAATGACGGGCCGGTGTGCGGTGGCATGTTCTGATTGATCCAGCGCCCGTAGCGGTCTCGCCACCAGCATCCTGACGCTTCATCTGTCTGACCATGACGCCTGAATACAAACCCCTGATTGGCGCGCTCAACCGTAACCAGTTCGTAATCCAGCGCGTTATCCCGCACCTGTCTGGCGATTTGCGTGAACTGAATAATTTGCATCGGCCCCAGCGGAACCACCACATCCTGAGTACCGTAAGTATTGAGCAGGTCTTCCAGCTCCATAACCTTTCCGGCACTTTGCGGATTCATTCGCTCAATCCACAGCAAACCGCTGGTCATCAGCTGTCCTTCGCCGATGACATGCTGACAGGCATCCGGATAGCGGGCGATATCCCAGCTCACCGGCAGATGAGCTAACGGTAAATGTTTTTGTGCTGCCAGTATTGCCGCCATCGCCCCGTACAGCGATGGCTCAGGTGTGTCATGTGCAACAAAAATAAAAGAGATAAGACAACCTTGAAATATAAAAGGAAAGTGACGGCATTTCGCAGACTCTGGAGTCTGCCAAACGAGTTGCCGTGCCATTTCCGCCGGTAAAATGCTGCTCAGCACGAAGAAATTATGAGCAAAGCAAAAAGAAGAATGGTAAGTTTAAATTGGTTTTAATGATTCATATAATACAATTTTTTTATTGCTCAAACAGGGGAAACAATGTCTGCTGAATTTCTTGCACCTCGTTTACGTCGTGTGCGCCCTTCGCCGACAGCGGCGATTTCCGACCAGGTACGCGCGTTTATTGCGTCTGGCGTTGATGTTATCAATCTCGGTGAAGGCGAACTCGATTTCGATACTCCCGCACACATCAGGCAGGCAGGCATCGATGCGATTGTACAAGGTGACACAAAATACACCGCTGTGGCCGGTACCGCCGCGCTGAAACAAGCCATCATTACTAAGTTTAATCGCGAAAATGGGATCAGCTACCGTGCGGACGAAGTGATTGCAGGTAGCGGAGCCAAGCAACTGATCTTCAATGCTCTTTTAGCCACGGTTTCTGGCGGTGATCAGGTCCTTATTCCTGCGCCCTATTGGGTTTCTTACCCGGACATGGTGGCGCTGGCAGAAGGCGAGCCGAAGATAGTACCTTGCCTGGAAAGCCATGGCTGGAAATTACAGCCGGAAGATCTGGCGGCCGCGATTACCCCGCAAACCCGCTGGGTTATCCTCAACTCTCCGAATAACCCAACCGGCGCGGTGTATTCTGCAGAAGAATTAAAGGCGCTGGCTGCCGTTGTGCTGGAACATCCGCAGTTGCTTGTCATGGCGGATGATATTTATGAGCAAATTTGTTTTACCTCCGGCGAATTCGCCACGCTGGCGCAGGTTGAACCGCGCCTGAAGGATCGTATCCTCACGGTCAACGGTGTTTCAAAGGGTTATTCAATGACCGGCTGGCGACTGGGTTATGCCGGAGGTCCGGCCTGGCTGATTTCTGCGATGCAAATCTTGCAGTCCCAAAGCACGTCAAATCCAAGCTCAATCTCTCAGGCGGCGACCGTTGTCGCACTGGAACACGGCAGCGAATTCATCACGGAGTGGATTGAAATACTGTCACGCCGCCGCACCCTGATCATGAACTGCATCAACGCCATTGACGGCCTGAGTGCAGAGGTTCCGCCAGGAGCATTTTACGTTTTCGCTAATTGCCAGAGAATGCTGGGCAAAACAACGCCTTCGGGTGAGTCCCTCCATACAGATGAAGATTTTGCGGCTTATCTGCTGAAATTTGCCCACGTGGCAACGCTTCAGGGTTCAGCTTTCGGCGCCCCAGGCTATTTACGCATCGCTTATGCCATTGATGACAAGCATTTACAGGAAGCCTGTGACCGGATCACCCGCGCCTGCGGCGAATTGCGCTAACCGGGCAAAGGCTGACAGAGTGCAGAAACAGGCCTTTCGGGTTCCTTTTTGACTCTATTGTCAACAACTTGACCAAAGTATCAGCAAACGAACGCATTTATAGAGTTTCCCCTTTGACATGCCGCGGGGCAGTCGCTATTATTCGCCCCGTTCCAACGATTCCTCTGTAGTTCAGTCGGTAGAACGGCGGACTGTTAATCCGTATGTCACTGGTTCGAGTCCAGTCAGAGGAGCCAAATTAGAAACGCC
>NZ_JYDG01000042.1:0-22582 GCF_003263545.1 Rahnella sp. AN3-3W3 | reverse complement strand
AGGGAACTGAGGGAGGCGATAGAGGGATATATCCATTACTACAACAACGAAAGAATAAGCCTGAAATTAAAAGGCCTGAGTCCGGTAGAATACCGAACCCAGGCCCTGAAAGCTGCTTAACATGAACTGTCCAACTTTATGGGGTCAGTCCAGGAATGGGCTTTTCATTCTTTCCAGTGAGTTTTGACGGAATGCAGCAAAAATATCCTTAATAAAATCAAGCATAACAGGACCTCAGTTTTTTTTCTGAAGTATACCTTTATGGTGATTATCAGTCATCAAGATAAAAAAAATGCCCCCGGCGAAGGAGGCGAAAGACTACACACAGCAATGGGATGTATCACGGTCACAGGTATTACCGGCTGATCACTGTGGGCACCGGTGCCATCCCATACGGTGCTTATTGGCTACTTCAATGCTCATGCGGTAATACGCTGGTTTACGTCCAGCAACGCTGAGTTCGGTGATCCGGTTCCAGTACCGGACTGCTCCAGCTTTTAAACCTTTGCAGGTAACAGGCACTGCCTGCGTTTTGCTTTCCGATTTTCATGAGTGGAACGGGATTTTGTGGTGGCCGACGCTGATAATGTCGGCGTATCGTCCTAGAGCCTTAAGCTCGCAGAACCATGCGTTAAATTTCTGTCTCCCCGCACTCGGGATTATTCGGACACTCTCAAGGCAAAAGAGCCTATCGGCGCGCATCAGCCTGCGCATTCACCACAACGGAAAGAGCACCGCCTAGGAAGGTTCGACGTGGTTGCGTAAAGCCACATCAAACGATTCTCTTACCTGTTGGGTGCCGGTTACGCTCCGGCGTCGTTTTTACGACCGTTCTTTGGACTGTGGTTTCATACCAACTACTGATAATGATGCCTCAATAGTTACCATAAAGGTAACCACACATCTATTAATTGTCAATAAATATTCTAATATGGTTAAATGGTAATTATTTTCTGCGGATGAAAAAATCATGTGCATCGGTAGCTCTCCAAAAACCTCTACTCCGGCAGTGCAATCTGCACCGCAAGCCCAAGACGAAGCTGTTGTGAATGCTACTGACGAAGAGAAGCGCCGCCGCCGTGCCGCCGCTGGTCAGAAGTCCACAATCCTGACGTCTGCGCAGGGTGACACATCAACGCCGACAGCCGCATCAGGCAAAACCCTGCTGGGGGCTTAATCGATGGCTGAAGAATCGCGCAAGCAGTTTTACATCAAACAGTTGAGCTCTCTGGAAACGGAACGCTCATCGTTTGATCCGCACTGGCGCGAGTTGTCAGATTTTGTTCTGCCTCGCAGCAGCCGATTCCTCACCACGGAACGCAACAAATCTAAGCGCAACACTAACATCGTGGACCCGACAGCAACGCTGGCGAGCCGCACGCTATCCAGTGGCATGTTGTCCGGTATAACCAGCCCGACTCGCCCGTGGTTCACCCTCGGAACGCCTGACCCCGACATGATGGAATACGGACCGGTTAAGTTTTGGCTCGAAACTGTTCAGAACCGCATGAACGATGTGATGAACAAATCGAACTGGTACCAGTCTTTGCCGATTGTCTACGGTCAGCTGGGCACCTTCGGAACGACAGCGATGTCTCTGCTGGAAGACGATGAAGATGTAATCCGCACGCATCCGTTCCCAATCGGCAGCTACTACCTGTCGAACAGTGACCGCCTGCAGGTCGATACCGTTTATCGCAAATTCTCTATGACGTGCCGCCAAATCGTCCAGCGCTTCGGTCTGGACAACGTCAGTGACAGCGTTAAATCAGCATGGGAAAGCCAGCAATATGAGCAGTGGTTTGACGTTGTTCACGTCGTTGAGCCGAACATGAATCGCGATACCGGAAAGATGGACTCGAAGAATAAGAAGTTCTCTTCGGTCTACTTTGAATGCGGTGGCGGCGGAGACAAGCTGCTCAGTGAGAAAGGTTTCGATGATATGCCGATCATGGCGCCGCGCTGGGATATCAACGGCGAAGACGTTTACGGTTCGTCATGTCCGGGCATGATTGCACTGGGTAGCGTAAAGGCTCTCCAGCTCGAGCAGCGCCGCAAGGCTCAGGCCATCGACAAGTTGGTTAATCCGCCGATGGTAGGTCCGAGTTCATTGAAGAACCAGCGCGCCAGTCTTTTGCCGGGTGAAATTACTTACGTTGACCAGGTCAGTGGCAATACATCATTCCAACCAGCTTACGCCATCAACCCGCGCATCAATGAGTTGGTGGCTGACATTCAGGATACGCGTTCCCTCATCAACTCCAGCTACTTCGTTGACCTCTTCATGATGCTGCAAAACGTCAACACCCGCAGCATGCCGGTGGAAGCTGTGGTTGAGATGAAAGAAGAGAAGCTGCTGATGCTGGGGCCGGTGCTGGAACGTCTCAACGATGAATTCCTCGATCCGTCCATCGACCGCATCTTCAACATCATGGCTCGCAAGAACATGTTGCCACCGGCTCCACCTGAGCTGGCTGGTCAGTCGCTGCGTGTCGAATACATCTCTGTCATGGCTCAGGCACAGAAAGCCGTGGGCATTGGCTCCATCGAACGCTTCGTCGGTTTCGTCGGTGGTCTGGCTCAGGCCAAACCTGAAGCGCTGGACAAACTCAACGTCGATCAGGCGATCGATGACTACGGCAGCATGGTTGGCGTTCCTGCCACCATCATCGCCACCAGTGATCAGGTTGCAGATGTCCGAGCGCAGCGCGCCGAGCAGATGCAGAAACAGCAGGCAATGGCGCAAAGCATGGCAGCAGTGCAGGGGGCTAAGACCCTCAGTGAAACCCAGACCGATCAGCCAAGCGCGCTGACCGCAGTAGCAGGGGCGATGCAGCCATGAGCCAAGTCTACGACCAGGAAGAGAACGAGCAGCGATTAGAAGAGGAACAGAAGAAGGCCGCAGAACTGGCAAAACGTGATGATCAGGACATTGAAAACATCATGAACACAGTTTCTGGTCGCCGGTTCGTCTGGTCGCTGCTGGAAGAAACAAAGGTGTTCACCTCCAGCTTCACCGGAGACAACAACGCAACAAATTTTAATGAAGGCCAACGTAACGCCGGTCTTCGCGTATTCAGCAACGTGATGCGCGTCTGCCCTGATATGTGGCTTGTGATGGCGAAAGAAGCGAAAGAGGAAGACGGCAATGCCTAGAATTCAGACCCAGCGTATCGCCCGCTTTGATGGCGGTAATCAAATCGTAGAAGTGGTCGATGAGTCCGGCGCTTCTATCCCTGCCCCAACGGCATCGACTGCTGGCGGCGTGAAGCTCGGCGCAACAATTGCAGCAGCTGCCGCCGCGACTGCAACCGCTGATACCACTTCTTCCGCGACTGATGTTGCTGGCCTGCTCGCTGACCACAACGACCTGGTCAACAAATACAACGCATTACTGGCTGATGCTCTGGTGCTTCGCAACACGATAAACGCAGTGCTGACGCAGCTTAAAGCACAAACCATTCCGATCTGATTACGGGGAAAGATAGATGAATTTATTCGAACGTTTGGTGCTGCGCCGCCTTCAGTCTGCTGATGCTGGCGCAGAGGCTGGTGGCGGTGGCGGTGGCGGTGGTGAACAGCCTGCCGGTGCTGTTGAAACACCTGCCGCTGAAAAGCCAACTGGTGAGGCCGGTACAGAAGCCAGTGATAAACCCGGTGCAGAAGCTGAGAAGCCAGCAGCCGGCGAGAAGGCTCCAGAGCAACTGGCGCAGGAAAAGGAAGTAGCTGACAAAGCTTCGGCTGATAAAGAAGCCAAAGACAAAGCCGACAAGGTTCCGGAAAAGTACGAGTTCAAGTCGCCGGTAGAAGGCCAAGAGCTCGATGCTGAAATGGCTGCCGCGCTTGATCCTGTAGCCCGTGAACTTGGCCTGAACAATGAGCAGGCTCAGAAGCTGGTAGACATCTACGGCAAAGACATTCTGCCGAAGATTGAAGCACGCCAGCAGGAAAACTGGGCGAAGCAGACAGAAGCCTGGGCGAACGAAGTTAAGACCGACAAAGAGATCGGCGGTGATGCGTTCGTCGCCAATGTCGGACTGGCTCAGAAAGCTCTGGACAACTTCGCCCCTGCCGGTCTGCGGGAATATTTGGAAACCACTGGGCTGGGGAATCACCCTGATCTGGTGCGTTGTTTCGTGAAAGTCGGTAAGGCCATGAGTGAAGACTCTATGGTCATGCCAAACACTGGTGGCCAGCGTAGTCAGGCCGATATTTTGTACGGAAATAAGTGAGGAACTGAAATATGGCTGTTAAAAGCACTACAGCATTAACGCTGGCTGACTGGGGTAAGCGCAAAGACCCGGATGGCAAAGTTGCGGTGATCACCGAATTGCTCTCGCAAACCAACGTGATCCTGCAGGACATGCCGTTTGTAGAAGGGAACCTGCCAACAGGTCACCGCACAACAGTACGTTCTGGTTTGCCAAACGCTACATGGCGTTTGCTGAACTATGGCGTGCAGCCAAGCAAATCAACCACCGTACAGATCACCGACGCATGCGGCATGCTGGAATCATATTCCGAAGTCGATAAGTCTCTGGCCGATCTTAACGGTAATACCTCCGAGTTCCGCCTGTCTGAAGACCGCGCGTTCCTTGAAGCGATGAACCAGGCGCAGGCAACCACCATTTTCTACGGTGATACCAGCGTAAACCCACAGCAATTTATGGGCCTGTCTTCTCGTTATTCCAGCCTGTCTGCGGGTAATGCCCAGAACATTATCGATGCTGGCGGTACCGGCACTGACAACGCATCAATCTGGCTCGTTGTCTGGGGCGAGAACACAGTGCACGGCATCTTCCCGAAAGGGCAGAAAGCAGGGTTACAGACGCAGGATCTGGGTGAGCAAACGCTCATCGATGCCAACGGTGGTAAATACCAGGGCTATCGCTCTCACTATAAGTGGGATAACGGTCTGGCACTGCGTGACTGGCGTTATGTCGTGCGCATCGCAAACATCGATGTCAGCGATCTTGATGCAACCACCCCGGTTGATATCGTCAAGCTGATGATCAAGGCGCTGCACCGCATCCCGAACCGTGGCATGGGTAAGCCGGTGTTCTACATGAACCGAACCCTGAATGAATACCTCGACATTCAATCTCTGAGCAAAGCCTCTCTGGCGCTGTCCGTGAAAGAAACCGAAGGCGAGTTCTGGACTACGTTCCGTAACATCCCGATCCGCGAAACCGATGCGCTTCTGGAAACCGAAGCCCGCGTTGTTTAACCGCCAACCTTAACTGATGGGCTGCTGATGTGGCCCACTCATTGGAGAAAGAAAGATGATCCTCGACAAACTGTTGATGTTCTCCGAAGCGCAGGCGGTTACCGCTACAGCTGCTTCAACCGATGTGATCGACCTGAGCCCGCTGAAAGGCACGCGCCGCGATATTGGTGTGGGCGAACCGCTGGAGTTCTGGACTAACGTCAACACCACGGCCACAGCCGCCGGTGCTGCGACCGTCAACGTTCAGCTGCAAACCAGTACCGATAACGCCACCTGGGTAACGCTGTACGACAGCGGTTCTTTGGCTCTGGCTTCACTGGTAGCTGGTAAGCGCGTTCTGTCAGCCAAGGTTCCGCAGGGTGTTCTGAAATACCTGCGCGTGAATTACGTGGTTGGTACCGGTCCATTAACTGCTGGCGCTTTTACCTCCGGCATTAACCTCGATGTGGATGCGAACTACAGCTACCCATCAGGCTTCACCGTTAAATAACAGGGGGCAACATGTCAGAAGTTGCACGTTACAAAATCCTGGCTACCTCATACATCAACAAACAGCTTTTGTTTGAAGGTGATGAAGTGGATTACGACGGTAAGCCGGGCAGCGCGCTGGAGCCGATCAACGATGCGGCGAAAGAAGCGAAGAAAAAGGCTGATAAGAACTATGTCGAGCAAAAGCCCGAAGGCGATGGTGAGGTCGTGAACGATTCTGACGACAAACCAAAAACCGAAGGCGATGGTTCTAATCAGGCCGATGTCGATCTGGCTGCTTTGCGTGATGAGTACCAAGCGTTATTCAACACTGCGCCGCATCCGGCCATGAAGGCTGACACCATGAAAACCAAAATTGCTGAAAAGCGCGCTGAGTTAGGCGTTTAACAGCTACTTCCTGAAGGGGCGAAAGCCCCTTTACTCTCCGGAGCATCGACATGAAACAACCGCAGATGGTCAATCTCAAGCAAGGTACAGACAGCTTTGAAAATGAAGAAGGGAAGACTGTCGAGCGTGACGATTACCCGTGGGGTCTTCGTATCACCCTTAACAATGAAACCCTGAAAAAACTGGGTATCTCTTTGCCAAAGGTCGGTGCTGAAATGATGTTGGCCGGCAAGGTGAAGGTTTTGTCCACCAGCACACGTGAAGATGGCGATGACTCCTACAGCAGCGTCGAAATGCAGATAACCGACATCGGCCTGATGGATGAAGCCGCAGAGCCACAGAAGACCGCAGCTGACACGTTATACGGGAGCGATGCGTAATGGCCTCAGTTATCCAGATCTGCAATATCGCGCTGATGCGTATCGGCAGCTCACGCACCATCAACAGCCTGAGCGAGCAGAGTAAGCAGGCCGATGTTGCCAACGTATTCTATGAGTCCTCACGCGACACTGTGCTGAGCGACTTCGATTGGAACTTTGCATCCAAGCGCGTCGTTCTTGCTGATCTGGATACACCATCAACCGACTGGCAGTTTGCATATCGTTACCCGACAGACTGCATGCGCATTACAGAAATCATGACACCTGGCATTCGTTATCCGGCTCCGGGCATGCGGGTGACATACGAGGTGGGATCAGACGCCGCGGGTACTGGGAGAATAATCTACACAAACCAGCCTGAAGCCCAACTGCGTTACGTTGGCAAGATCACTGATCCGAACATGTTTGATGCGCAGTTCGCCGACGCCCTGAGCTGGAAGCTGGCAGCGGAATTTGCAATGCCACTGGCGGCATCTGGTGACCTCGGTAATAAGGCGTTACAGATGTACAACGCAATGGTGCTGGCTGGCGTGGCGCATTCGAATAATGAATCTCAGGAGCCGCTTGTGCCGGAATCGGAGTTCACCATAGCGAGGTTGTCATAATGGCCGTTAGCGCAATGCAGGCATCATTTGCCGGTGGCGAAATCTCCCCAAACCTTTACGGCCGCGTTGACCTTGAGCGCTACGCCAGCTCGCTGCGCCGGTGCAGAAACTTCATGGTGCGCCAGTTCGGTGGCGTAGACAACCGTGCCGGATTCCGTTTCCTCGGGGAATCAAAAAACTCATCGCAGAAGTGCCGGTTAATCCCGTTCCAGTTTTCCGTAAGCCAGACCTTTGCGCTGGAGTTTGGTGCAGGTTACGTTCGCATCTGGGCAAATGGGGCGCCCGTTGTTTACACAACTGGTCCGAATGTCGGCCAGCCGGTGGAAGTAATGACACCTTACGCAGAAGCTGATTTGTTTATGCTTAAGTTCACACAGTCCGCTGACGTGATGACTATCTGCCATGCCAATTATCCGCCGATGGAGATCCGTCGGTATGGCAATGAAGACTGGCGCACTGCGTTGGTGAGCACTAATGATGGTCCATTTCAAGATGGCAACATCGATGAGGCGGTCACTGTAAACGCATCCGGAGAAACCGGAACCGTAACGTTGACATCCACCAGCGCGATATTCACCGCTGAGCAGGCGGGAACGCTGTTCTTTATCGAGCAACTGAATACCGGTGATATTGCAAAGTGGGAAACGGACAAAGATGTCACCCTCGGCCAACAGATCAGGTATTCGACCAACTATTACGAATGCACCCGCGCAGGTAAAACGGGCACGGTTGCACCAACTCATACATCTGGTAAGGCTCTGGATGGTTGGTATGGCGATGACAATAGCGCCGAGTGGCTCTACATCCACAGCGGAAATGGCATTGCCAAAATCACAACCGTAGCCGGTGATGGCCTGACTGCCACTGCAGATGTCATTAATCGACTCCCGAAAGATCTGGTCACTACGCCAAGCTATAAATGGGCGAAATTTGCATGGAACAGCGTCGATGGTTATCCATCTACTGTGGTTTATTTCCAACAGCGCCTGATGTTCGCCGCTTCAAAATCTTTACCGCAAACGGTATGGACCAGTAAGAGCGGAGACTATAAAGACTTCGGGACCTCTGTTCCGTCTGTCGACGATGATGCGATCAGTTATACATACGCCGGTCGGCAGCTGAATAAAATCCTGCACCTCATAGATGTTGGATCACTGGTCGCGCTGACATCCGGTGGTGAGTACAAGGTCAACGGGGATCAGACAAATACGCTCACGCCATCGACATTCAATTTCAGCTCTCAGGGGCAGAATGGCGCCAGCGATGTGCCGCCTATTGCAATAAGTAACGTGGCATTGTTCGTTCAGCAGAAAGGTGGCGCAGTACGTGATCTGGCCTATTCGTTCGACGTGGATGGATTCCAAGGTTCTGATCTGACAATTCTGGCAAACCATTTATTTATCGGCCACCAAATTGTGGACTGGGCTTTTGCCATCACGCCGTTCAGCATTGTCTGGTGCATCCGGGATGACGGCCTGCTCATGGGGTTGACGTATCTGCGCGACCAGCAGGTTGTAGCCTGGCATCCTCACCCGGCAACAAACGGATATTACGAATCGGTATGCAGCATCAGTGAAGGTAATGAAGACGGTGTGTATGCAGTTGTGCGCCGCGTTATTAATGGTCAGACAAAACGCTACATCGAGCGGCTCGACTCCCGCATTTTCTCTGACATCAGCGATTCATTCATCGTTGATAGCGGGCTGAGTTACGACGGTCGTAATACCGATCCATCCCGAACTGTGACGCTCACCGGTGGAAGTGTAGACTGGGATTACCGCACTGATTACACACTGACAATTAGCGGCGCGAGTTACTTTGTGCCGGGTAATGTCGATGATGAAATCCTTCTGCCATATACGGAAGACGCGACAGATAAGATCCTGAAGCTTCTTATTGTCGCTGTGAGCAGTGGCAATGTGGTGACAGTGCGTGCAAACAGAAACGTTCCTGCACAATTTCAGGGTGTGTCCACGGCGTCATGGAATATGGCGAAAGCTAATTTTTCCGGCCTGTCTCACCTCGAAGGACAGACTGTCAGCATTCTTTCAGACGGCAATGTCGAACCTCAAAAGGTAGTTACCAGCGGTTCTATTTCTCTGGAAACACCAGGTGCTGTAGTGCATGTCGGGTTGCCGATTAACGCAGTTATTGAAACGCTGGATATCAATTTCGCCGGTCAGGAAACCATTCTCGATAAGAAAAAAATTATCAACAAAGCCGACATCATGATTCAGGACAGCCGCGGTATTTTCGCCGGAACGCCGGGCGGGAAGATGTACGAATATCCTCAGCGTGAGTTTGAGTTTTATGATGACCCGGTCAGTAATAAAACCGGACTGGTTACTGTTGACCTCGATTCAGAATGGGACAAATCAGGCCGCTTAATTGTCAGTCAGTCGGATCCGCTTCCTCTCTCAATTCTCTCGATCATCCCGAAAATAACGGTGGGTGGCTGATATGCGTAAAGTCGAAATCGTACCGGCCACAGAGCAGCACGCAGCGGAGATGCTGCCTTTCATTCGTCAGGCGGATATTGATGAATTCTATGCTGCTGCACTGATCAATCCGGATGAAGTGCTGCGCCGTTCCATGAGCGCATCATCAATCTGCTGGGCTGGTCTCATCGATGGTGATGTCGTAGGGATCTTTGGCGTATGCCCTGCATCAATGCTTACCGGCTTCGGGGTCCCCTGGCTGGTAGGCACCGACAGACTGGAGAAAGTGCAGGTAACTTTCCTTCGTCATTGTCGCCCGGTGTTGGCACAAATGCTGGCGCTGTATCCCCGTCTCGAAAACTTTGTTGATGCCCGCAACACCGCCGCGAAATCGTGGCTGCACTGGCTTGGCTTCACGCTTAATGAAGCGCAACCGTATGGCGCGCTGCAATTACCTTTCCATCATTTCCATCTGAGGGCTGAATAATGTGTGAGCCAACCACAGCAATTCTTGCGATCACCGCAATCACCGCTGCCGTGTCAGCCGCCAGCGCAGTTAAGCAGGGCAATGACGCGAAGAAGGTTGCTAACGCGAATGCTGATGCGCAAGAACAGGCAGGACGAGACGCGGTAAACGCTGGGAATGCTCAGGCAGAACAGCAACGCCAACAGGGGCGTCAGTTAGCTGGCAGGCAGGCTGCCGCCTTTGGTGCCAACGGTACTGATATGACCTCCGGATCGGCGCTGAATACCTTCGGCGATACAGCATCAGGCACTGAACTGGATGCGCTGACAACCATCAACAACGCACAGCGTCAGGCTGCCGGTCTGGATTTTCAAGCCAGCGCCAGCCGTGCGCAGGGGCAGATTGACCAGAACGCCGGATACTCAAAGGCTGGTTCAACAATTCTGAATGCAACGCTGTCGGGATTTTCTGCCTACCAGACAATGGGGCTTGGCGCGTCAGCTGCATCATCCGGCACTGGCTCATCAACCAACATGTTCACAGCTGCCAGCAAACAGAAATACGGAACAAACGCATTCACATTCTAAGGTGACTTCATGCCAACAGTACCAGTCCCACGTTATGAGCAGCAGAGTGTAGATCGCCCGGGCCCTGTCAATGTCGCCAACATTCAGCAGCGTCCAGGTGCGTTGGATGCTATCGCTGATTTTGGTCAGAATCTTTCCAACGTCATCGTTCAGGAAAAAGTAAAATACGACGACGGTCAGTTTCAGGATGCGGTTCTGAAACTGAACGCTGGCATGCAGGGGATCCAGTCGGCACAGAATCAACTGGAAGGCAGCAATGCTTTGGGCAGCGCGCCGAAGGCAGTAGGCCAGTACCATGAATTGGCAAGCCAGTTGGCATCGTCTGTGCCTGCATCACGTCAGCGTGACTGGCAGCGCCAAATGGAGTCTGGTGCAATTCAGCTATCTGGTGCTGCAGAACGTCATGAATACGGGCAGATGCAGCAATATCGTGCCGGTCAGCAACAGGCCATCGTTGAAACCGGCGTGACTCAGGCGGCATCTCTGTATTCTGATCCTGCGGCTTATCAGCTAAATAACGCCCGCACTAAAAACTCCATCGAAACTTATGGCAGCGCTCAGGGGTGGTCACCGGAACAGATTCAGGCAGAGCAAACCAAATTCACTCAGCGTGCCGCACTGGGTGCTGCTAATTCGCAGCTTGGCTCTGATTACATGGTCGTCATTACACAGAACGGCGAACCGGCAGACGTCGGCGGTACCACTCGCGTTTCATCAACTCAGGTGGTGGATGGTACCCGTGGCATCCGAAACAATAACCCGGGCAATATCGAGTTCAACGACAGCAACAGCTGGCAGGGTCAGACAGGTAGCGACGGGCGCTTTGCGAAATTCGAGACGCCTGAGCATGGGATTCGTGCACTGGGTCGCAACCTGTTGTCATATGGAAAGCAAGGTTACGACACGCCTGCAGAGATCATTGGGCGCTGGGCACCACCCGGCAAGGATGGGAAAGAAAATGATACCCAGGCGTATATCAAAAGCGTATGTGCTCAGCTCGGTGTTACCGCTGATGAGCCACTCGACTTGACCAATGCCGACACGCTGGCAAATCTGTGTAATGCCATCATGAAGCAGGAAAACGGCAAGGTGCCGTACAGTGCCGATCAGGTTAACAAAGGCGTACAGGCTGCTCTTGGGTTCTCGCAGTTGGATACCGTTGCGCGTGTAACCAAAACCCCGTATTTCAATGAACTGGATGCCAGTACGCAGGCGACTGTGATCCGCCAGGCGGATGCATTACGGAAATAACAACAGACACAGTACCGCACTCAGTTGGATGATACCGTGCGCGATGCCTCTGCTGCGTATCTGCGTGGCGTTGAATATCCTAACATGCCGAGCCAGTCAGATTTTGTGGCAGCATATGGTTACCGTGAAGGACAGCAGCGTTATCAGGATCTGGATAATCAGCGCCAAGCCGGTGAGTACATTGGGGCGTTTCGGACGTTGCCGACCGCCAGCATCAATGCCGCGGTGAAATCCCTCGAGCCAACGGTCGCAGACGGCGACGGTTACGCATCACGCGCCAGTGCTTATGACCATGTAAAAGCTGCGGCGGCTTCTGTTATTCAAAAGCGCCAGTCCGATCCCTATGGTTCCGCAATTGAACTGGGAGCGTACAAACCACTGAGCACAAATAACCCTGACGATGTTTCCAGCGAAATAAAAAGCCGCTTCGCCAGCAGCGGTGATCTGAAGGCCATTGGCATTAATGCACCTCTTCTTTCGCAGCAGGAGGCCGCAGGGTTTACGCAAATCATTCGCGGTACCACTAACGTCGATCAGACTATTTCTATGCTCCAGTCTATGGGGCAGAACCTCCCAGCCGGCGCAATGCGTCAGGTGGCTGGCGCTGTGGCACCAAACAGTGCGGCGGTGGCATATTCAGCGCTGCTACTCGGCAAGCCTGATAACCAATATGACAACCGGTCAGGCAGCATTGCGTACAGTGATTTCATTGATTACAAGCCAACGATGGACAAATACGACGCATCGAAAACAATCCTGTTGGGGGATCAGTTGGTCAACCCTACGGACGAAATGAAAAAGGCAGGGATCACCCCGGTCAGCCTACCGAGCGACGAAAAGTTGACGCGTAAATTCGATGATGAAGTGGGCAATGCATTTGCCAACAATCCGCAAGCACGCCAGATGGCCTTTGGAATTTACAAGTCTGCATATGCAGGGATCGTTTATCGCTCTGGTGATGCAAGCGACGCATCTACTGCCTCGGTGAATAGCGATGCCGCAGAGAAGGCCGCACTGATGGCAACAGGGGGTGTGTACAAAGGGTTCCAGGGTGGTGATGTTGTAATGCCATTTGGTATGGATAAGAGCACGTTCAAAGACCGGTACACAGTGGCTGCACAGGCTGCACTGAAAGAGGCAGGGCTGAATCCTGCAGGGCAATCCAACTTCACACCAGTTAACGTTGGTAGTGGTCAGTATCGCCTGCTGTCCGGCAGTGGGCGATGGGCTGTTGATCCGCGGACAGGGAAAGAAGTCACCGTAAGTGTGAGGGCTAACTGATGGCGGATATCTTCGATTTAGCACCGGAAGGGCAGGCATGGACTGACAATCTGTCAGAGGGTAAGGCAGCGCGCCCTGAAGATTACGATCCTACGTTCTTTGCCGGTTCACTGTCTGCATTCCCACGTGGCGTAGCAGAGGGAACAGTCGGGCTCGGGCAGACTGCGCTGACGTTTGCAAATCAATTGGTCGATTCCCAAATCGCTGCATACTCCCCGGCACCTAACGTCAACCTGCTGAAGCTTGCTTATCCCGGTGCTGACCAGGCAATGAATGACGCCTATGACAGCACAGCCAAATCCCTTGAGGCTGCGCGGCAATACATCAAGCCCGATGGAACAACTCAGGGTACCGCGGCGCAGGTTCTTAATGGCCTCGGGCAGTTTGTTCCGGCGATCGGTGCGACGGTGGTCGGCGGTCCAGTTACGGGGGGGGCGATTGCCTTTGGCAGCAGCTTCGAGCCAACACGGCAGGACTTTTTGAAGAAGGGTGTAAATCCTGAAACAGCCACAACACTGGCGACTGAGCAGGCCGCATTCAACGCCTTTGGCATGGCGTTACCGGCTGCCGCTGGCGGTAGATTGGCAACCAGGCTTTTATCTGGTGTAGGGATCAACACCTCCTTTGGCGGCCTGAATCGTTTTGCTATGGGGGAGACGCTGGAAGAAAACGGCTATTCAGACATGGCGAAACAGTATCGCGTTTGGGACGGACAGGCGATCGCCGTGGATGCTGTTCTGGGTGCTTCGTTCGGCGGCCTCCATCACTGGACTGCTACGCGAAACGCAGCGCCAGAGGTGACACCAGAAACCCAGTCAGCACCAGCAACAATTCCCGATGATGGCACCACAGTGCTGCCTGAGCCGGTTGCGTCAGCAGGTAATGAGTCTGCGGCGCCTGTTGCGGATGTGGCCCCTGTTGAAAGCGCGCCCGCGCCAACTTACGAATCTCGGGTGACTGAACTACAAGGCTTAGCTGATAACCTTTTGCCAGTCGGTGAGAGAAAGTCTCTGTCGTCGGAAATACATGATCTTCAATACCAGCATGATCAGGCTGCCCAGCAATTACAGCAGATCAAAGATGCGCCGATCACCGGCAGCGGAAAGGCACTGTCAACTGCCCGCGCTCAGCGCTCCGCATCAGTCGCAGAACTTGATGCGCAGGTAACTGACCTGCGCCAGCAAATAGAAACTAAATCAGCAACGCTGGCAGACAGCAGCAGGGGCGGGAGATTTTTCGAGGCTAAAGCAGATTTATCGCGCATTGAGCAGGGCATCATTCCTGAAAGCCTCCGTGATGTTGTTGATCAGACACCAATTAAACCGAGCGATGTTGATGCCGCCCATGTACTTAATGAAGGGTTGCACTATGACATCGAGTCATCTCCGGTGATCCATGCCTCAAACGAAAGCGTTAATGCTCACGTTTCCGCAATGGATGCTGCTACCCGCAGCCTGATGAATGGTGAGCCCGTTAACATCTCACAGCAGATCAGAGGGCTTGATGGATTGGTTCGTCCTGAAACAGAGTTGACAGGTCTTACAATGCGCGATGCGATGGAGGCTGATATCCGGGATGCCGGACTTTCCACAACACCTCCTCGAATTGACGCTGATGCGTCGCCAACGGCTTTGCGAGATGGCAGCGCATTCTCTTCTGGCCGTGAAGAGTCTGGCGCGGTAAGCACAGACCCTTACACCGGAGAAGTCATTTCAGGCAACAGCTTCGATCTGATGGCCGCACGTGACCTGGCTGCTGATGCCGAAACAAAAATACTTCATCCCGACACCGGCCAAGAGGTTACCCTATCTCAGGCGCTGGCTGATTTGGATGAACAGATTGCCACCGCCCAGAAAGAGTCAAATGTTTATTCTGTGGCTGCCGCCTGCTTCTTAAGGAATCCATAATGAAATCAGCCTGTATTGATGCGATCGCTAACACACTAGGGCGTCTGCCAAAATCTGATGAAATTAAAAACATTGAAGACCGCATTAAGGATGCCGTGCGGCAGGTCAGTCGCAATAACGCGAAGGCAGGTAAATCTGGTATTCCTGATGGGCAGACATACAGAGAAGCTGCTGATCTGGCGGCTCAGCGTGTTGTGCATGAGGTTTATAAAAAGCGCCAGCGTCTGGCACAGAACGCCATAGCCATCACGAACATCACGAAAAAGCTAAATGAAAGCTTTCCGGCCGGTGATCAAACTCCAGAGAACCTGTCCCAGTTCATCTTCGCCGGACGGAAAACGTGGAACGGGAAAGAATTAGACATCACCTCTGCTGAAGAACTGGCAACTGGTGCTTATCAGGACTGGAGCCGCCAGCTCAGTGCTGAGATGACTGCTGCGGGACCGGAAGTACAGAAGTTTTTCCAACAGTCTCAGGCTCTGGGCGCGCAGCGTTTTCGCAACCCGTTTGACCAGGCTGTTGCCAAATCCAGCCAGTTGCATTTGCTGAAAGAAATTTATGGCGAAGACACCGGTAACGCGCCGGCCAAGAAAATCGCCAAGATTTGGAACGACGTCACCAGCCGGTCACGGCAGGAGATGAACGACAACGGGTTTGATATTGGTCTGCGTGATGACTGGAACCTGCCATACGTTGATGATGCTGACCTTATCCGCGCTGCCGGACGTGATGAGTGGCTCGCTACTTTGCCAGTAGCAGAGCGCGCTGCTGCACGCGTCTCTGGTCGCATGCCGCCAGCTGAGTTTGCCCGCCGTAAATGGATTGATGATGTTTACGACACACAGGATCGCACACAGTACGTGAATCAGGACGGTTCACCAATGAACGATGCGGAATACCGCGACGCGCTGGCTGCCATTTACGAAACCAAGTCTACGGATGGCGCCAACAAAATTGAGCCAGGCGCGCACATGGGCAGCGGTGGCATTAAAAACCGTGGCTCGCAAAGCCGCGTCATGGCGTTTAAAGATGCCACCAGCCATTTCAATTACATGGAGCGCTACACAGGGCAGCCTGTGGTGGGTGTAATGCTGTCTCACCTGCAATCTGCTTCGCGAGATCTGGGCGTGGTAAAAGCATTCGGACCCGACAGCGCCACCAACTTTAAATTGATAGCCGATCGCCTTTATAGCAAATCAGTTTCCAGTGAGGGTGGCGGTAAGTCAGTTTCTGATATGCAGGCACAGCGCAATATGGTTGAGCGTATGTTCAACTCAATGGCTGGTCTGAATGGCGTGCAAAACTCCGGTGTATTCTCCTCCGCTATTGGCGGCCTTCGTAACCTGATGACATCAGCCATGCTGGGTACTTCAGTTTGGACGGCAGCCAGCGATCAGGGAATCATGCGCGCCAACGCGATGGCATTGGGTTTTGACCGCAAAGGTATGCGCCTGTCGGCCAGCACCATCAAGTTACTTTTCAGTGGTGATGCAAAGCGTGCTGCTGCTGATCTTGGTCTGCTGGTGGACTCGCACGCGGCTGTCGTTAGCAAGATGGGCGGTTTCGACCTGTCTCGGGGCATCACTGGCTGGTTCGCTGAGAAAACCCTGAAGTGGTCAGGACTTATTGCAATGGACCGGGCAAACAAAGCCTCATTCGGTTTGCTGATGTATAAAAACATTGGTGACATGTCACGTAAATATCCAACGCTGGATTCTCTGAAGGCGTCTGACAAGACGGTGCTCGCGAATAAGGGCTGGACTCAGGAAGACTGGGCGATCATGAATGCCGCAGAACTGCGACCGCTCAATACCAGCGGCGCAATGGGCATGACGCCTGACGGTATTTACGCCGTCCCTGAAGCCAAGGTGCGTGAAATTCTGGCTGACCGCATAGACAGCATCCGCGCCGGTGCCAAAAACGCACTGGCAGAAATGGGCGAAATGCCGGATACGCGCCGCAAAGCATTGTCAGTAGCTTTCGATGCAGAGGCAGAGCAGACCATCAACCGGCTGGTCAGAAACGCCAAGGCAGAAGCCGCTCAGAAGCTGCTGGGCATTACTCACGGCGAAATGACCAGCGCAGTCACCACGGCCACAGGCATCGATACGTTTGAGCGCGAGACGGCTGGGGAATTGCTTAAGTCAGCAATGCTTTTCAAAACCACGCCTTTCGCAGGCTTCCGTCAGTTGGTCACCCGATCACGGGATCTGGATACGGTGCCTGCCATTAAATTCCTCGCTGCTTACATCGGGGGAACGACCATCGCCGGGATGTTTGCAAATCAGATGAACGCTCTGCTAACCGGTAATGACCCGATCGATATGACGACGGGGAAATCATGGATTCAGGCTTTACTGAAAGGGGGGTCATTCGGCATCTATGGTGATTTCCTGTTCCAAGACCACACGCAATATGGCTCGAGTATCGCGGCAACGCTGGGTGGCCCTGTTCTCGGTTTTGCTGAGCAGTTGATGAAACTGGCAATCACGAACCCGCAGAAGGCGCTGATGGGGGAAGAAACATCATTTGGTGCTGATGCCATTAACACTGCTCGCATGGTGATCCCATTTGCAAACCTGTGGTATACCAAGGCCGCATTCAACCACCTTATTTTGCAACAACTGCAAGAAATGGCGAACCCAGGTTATAATGACCGGGCAAAAGACAGGGCAGAACGTCAATATGACGTAACCAGTTGGTGGGAGCCTGGGGATACTTCTCCGCGCAGAGCGCCAGATTTAGGAAAGGCGGTAGGGGAATGATTGAACATTTACTGATTATGGCTGCGTGGTTTATCTGCGTTGTGGCAGCCGCGACGATCATCATCTGGCTGTTGATAAAGCTGGCTTCAGTCGGGGAAAGATGCAGGTTATTGGCTGGAATCATTGCCTTTATAATCTTTGCGAATGTTGCCATGTATGCATTTTCATAGCCCCATCCGTGGGGCTTTTTCATTAACGAATCCCTTTACCACCTTCGCGGGAATCCTCTGAGCGTCCGCCACAAATTGACCCATCTGATGCGGTGTCACTATCATGCTGGCAGTTACCGGCAAAAGCTTGCACTGATGTGCCGAGAGAAAGAGTAACCAGAAGCATTGCGAATAATTTTTTCATGTAATACCTGTGTGCAGTTAAGGCCACAAATGTGGCCTAACAAAAGTATTCTCTTAAGTGAAATTCTCAAAGAGATATCACATCTCGCTGCGCGACTTTTGAAGCAAATAGGTGAGGTGCGTCTCAATATCTCGCAGCGTCTCCTGATTGCTGGTGACGTAGTTCAGCAGGGCTTTCAGCTCAGTCATCGCACCCGAGATGTCATAACCTTCTTCATAGAGCTGAAGCAGTAGCCTCTCAATATTCGACCCCGTCTTTAGCCCGGCAACGCCTTCTGGCGTGTGAACTTCCTCTGAGTACGAATCCGTACACGGATAGTGATATTCATTTTCTCCTCCTGTTTTCATCACTTACACCCCCGTTAATACTGTATGGATAAACAGTATCAAATGATTTCCAACTTTTCCAGTTGTTTTAGATTACCGATAAGGTAATTTTAAAGTGTTTTAAAGGTAATTAAAATTCATATGTGAGTCAAATGGGCGGTAAGATGTGCGGATAACCACCAACTCGGAGCCGCACCATGACAGTATCTACTGAGATTGACAGTGAGCAATACATCGGTAATGGACTTACCACAACTTTCCCCTTCAGATTTCGGATATTGCAAAATTCCAATATGGTTGTTACTCGAATTAATCTGAGTGATGTTGAAACTGTTTTAGTGCTGGGGACCGACTACACACTGACCGGCGTTGGCGGATATTATGGGGGTAATGTTGTTTTATCTTCTCCTCTGCCAAATGGCTATGGGCTGACTTTGGTTCGTGATTTGCCTATAACTCAGGAAACAGATTTGCGTAACCAGGGAGCCTTTTTCGCAGAGGTTCATGAAGACGCTTTTGACAAGCTTACAATGTTAATTCAGCAGGTGTGGAGTTGGTTTGGTTTGGCGCTTCGCCGCAACACGCCGTTGTCAAAATACTATGATGCTAAAGGATATCGGATCGCTAACTTGTTAGATCCAGTAAACACTCAGGATGCATCTACAAAAGGATACGTGGATAAAGTTTCCAAAGCAGGATTAGAGCGTGCGCTACGTGTCCCGGAAGCGTTTATTAATGAGTTACCACAGGCCATCTACCGGGCAAATAAAGCGATAGGTTTTGACAGTAACGGTTCAGTAATAGTTACAGATCCCGCAGCTACCGGTTTGTGGGGTTACGCTTTAATTGATTCTTTCCAGATTGGTGCAGTCATAACTGAACGATTCGATGCATTGCGCTGGTCCTTACCCGATGGCAACGGTGAGTATTACCGTTGGGACGGGAATCTGCCGAAAAATGTATTACCTGGTTCAACGCCAGAAACATCTGGTGGGGTTGGAATCGGAGCATGGCTTAGCATTGGGGATGCTTCTCTGCGCCCGCTAGTGGAAGTCACTGCAAATGTTGTTGGTTCTAATAATTACTCCACGCTGCCACAATTTGCTGGTTACATCACCGCAGGGAATGATTATCTCTACCAGAACGTCTTATATACGACTGTTGGTGATTCAGGAATAATACAATTCATATCAGGAAATACAGTAACGACTGACACCGGAACAGTTTATCTGCTTGATAAACGTTGGTCAGTTAATGATGTACGAGCCTGGGGAGTGCAGAATGATTCCCAAGCGGATACCGCTTTCAAGAACGCAGTTAACTTTATCAACAAAGCACCGGGTGGTAAGAGAACAGTCTACGTCCCGCCAATAGCTTTAATTCTGAGCTCTATAGAGTTAAGGGATTTAGCAAATCTCACAATTTACTTCGATGGCACTTATTTGATAGGTAACTCAACGACCGTTCAAACTTCTATGATCGATATTGTAAATGCGCATACCGTATCAATTACAGGTTCATTCATAGCTGCTGGCAGCAATAAATATACATATGCGATTAGAGGGCGCGGAGGGTTGCCTTCATCTATTGCGCCTGAAACTGGAATATTCACCAGTTTTGATATGATGGGTGGGTGGAAGTTTAACACTTGGAACTGTGCCTTATGTTTTGGTGATGGAACAGATAAACAGGTTTCTGAAATTAATGTGAAAGTTCTCACGACCAATAAAGTGAACTGTTGTGTTGAGGTGAATGGCTCTCAAACTATCGTTAGTGTAGAAGGTTCATGTGTGTGCGAACCTGTTAGTGGATTTACGTATAAAAAAGGTGTTTTCAATATAATCGGAGGAGTAATAAACCATACTTCAGGGGAGGCAGTGAGCAGCATTGACGCTGCCGCACCAATTGTGAATATGTCGCAGGCATCTTCCACCCAATATTCAAATCCATTTGGAAGTGCAAGATTGAATGGCGTACATGTTGAAACTGTTTCATCTTTGGTCTCGATCAAAAATAGCTCAGGAATTTCAGGTTCGAGCTTCAGTGGTCATAGCGACATAACATTCTCAATGTGTTCTGGTGCCATGTTAAATGGCGGAATTCCTCTCATTGAAAACCAAGTCTCAGACTATGCAGGGACTGTTAACATTGCTGACACTTGCAACTTTTATTCTGCAACAAACAGAACATCGGTGGTTATATATTCTACATCTTCAAACATGACAGCACGAGTCGGAGATTCAGCTTTACGTGATGGATTTACGACTATCGCAGAAAATATATCTCCACAGTGTAACTGGCAACATGACATGAGGCCAATCGCATATCTGGAGGCTGCGAGCGTCAGCATTCCCGCCAGCACGGCCGTAAGTGTTTCTTTCCCTTCTCGATTATCTACGGGAGATTACAAATATTATTACGCTAATACTAACAATGATGGTTTTAACGTGGCTACCCATATCAGGCAAATGGAAATAAGCGTGTATATGCCTTCTTCTGGAGCAGAGTTCCGCGTGAGCATACTGTTAAACGGTGTAGAGTATTTCTCGTGTATCAGTGGAGGTACAGTTACCATTCCTGGAAACAGGCTACCGATTGGTGCAGAAATAAGGTTTGCCTGTAAGAATACGAGCGGGTCAACGGCCACCCTAGCCAATACTGCTAGGGTGGTAATTACAGCTGCTAACTACTAAGTTGAAATCTCTGCTGGAAGATTAGTCTTTCTTCCAGCAGATTTGTTTCGATCAAGGAAAGGCTTTTCAACAAATAAAAACGATAGCGTTGCAAGAATTATTGTAATGATAGTTGATAGTATTAGGCTTGTTGTAAAGTCATCTGATACCTTGTTGATTATTATTTGTTGCGTTGGGAATGCATAAATATATATCCCATAAGATATATCAAAGCTTCCTTTTGAGCTAAGTTTGATGTTTGTACCGAAAAATATCACCATAAATGCAGCAGCAGCCAAACATATTGAATTTAACTCGAGACCAGTTTGAGCAGAGAGTATTACTATTATTGATATAATAAGGATGCCATATCTATATGGGTGCCATTTAGTTTTAGTCATTGAAAGCAATGCCCCAGTCGAAAAAGCCACTCCAAACATGGAAAGATATTTTATAGGAACCCCGTAGAAAACAAATCCTACTTCATTATAAATTGTTATTAAACATCCAATCAATGAAAGTAGAAGTAGAACTAATATTGTTTTATAGCTGTTGCTAAAGCTTAGCGATGTCGCCAATATTAAGTAACAGACAATCTCTATTGGTATAGTCCATAGGCTGCCGTTCATTGCTCCGGGAACTTTGAAGTCATAGAATATTCCAATTGGATTGTTAAATATAAAAGCGCAATGCTGTATGAACAATAGAATGCTTTCTTTAATAAAATTATTGCTTGATATTGATTTGTTGCTAAAAATAGGTGACACGATAAATATCATTATAAAAGAGCAAATTACTATCGCCGGTAGTAATCGTCTAATGCGTTTAATAATGAAATGGATAAATCCCTCAGATGAGTTATAGCTGATCGGCATCAGGTACCCTGAGATGGTAAAAAAAACCACCACTGAAAAAAAACCCATTGTGTCCCAACTTCTTAACACTGGTTCATGAAGTCCGTTTAGAGCAAAATTGTGTGAAAATAGAACTGTTAGTGCTGCAACATGCCGCATTAAGTTAAAACAGTTAAGACGTTCTTTCATTATTGTGCTCACAGAATTATAAGTTTCATTGCTTGATATAATGTACGAACCCTGTACTACTGTCACGCATAGTATGCTGATGACAAACCCAGAAGACTGCCCTTAGCCCACCGGATAGAAGGATAGTAAGTTAAATTTAAGGTAATTTTTATCCATATTTGAATAATTGTGTATCATGGGGCAACCTACTTCAAAGGGGTTGTCTCATGAACCAAGTTCAAAACTGGATACAAAATGCGTTAAGCACGGTCGGAAGCTGGATAACCTACCTCTGGGCAACAGTGACCGCCGGAACAGCACTTCTATCACTTCAAGATTACACCTTCATTATCGGCACCGTTGTCGGCGCCATCTACACCATCCGAACATACCGCATTAATAAGGCTTGAATAGACCCTAGTTTC